>DATBYR010000307.1:0-10815 GCA_036513565.1 Methylocella sp.
AAGACAAAGGTCGTGGCTTCGGAGAGTTTGGCGGCCGAGATCGAGGCTCTTTTGACGAAGGACTGCTTGCAGGCTTTGTCGCTCGCCAGCAAGGCCGGTCAAGTCGTGAGCGGTTTCGCCAAGGTCGAGGAGGCAATTGCATCTGGCGCCGTCGCCGGTCTTGTTCATGCCGTGGATTGCGGCGCCGACGGGATGCGCAAACTCGGGCAAAGCCTGCGCCGGCATTATGGCGACGCGCGGGCGAGGCCGCGCGTGAAACTGTTTCAATCCGGCCAATTGGATTTGGCATTGGGGCGGGCAAATGTGATACATGCAGCTTTGATCGAGGGACCGGCAAGCGAGGGATTTTTGGAACGCTACCGGAAGTTGACGCTTTATCGATCCAGATCGTCTGGGGCGGAAAGCTCGGCCCGGCCGTCCGGGCCTGGATCGAATGGAATCGAATAGCCTTCCGGCGTGCTGAATCGGGATGGGCGGGAACGCAAGACTGATGAATGACACCAAGAACCCCGGTGACACGCTGAGCGTCGCTCTGGCCAAAACGCTAACATTGAAGCGTCCGGTCGAGGCGGGCATCGTGCGCCAGAGCTTTTCGCACGGGCGCTCGAAAGCCGTGGTCGTCGAGAAGGTGAAGCGCCGCGTGATCGCGCCGGGCGAGGGACATGCGCCGCGCGAGGCGAATTTGCCGGCGCCGCCCGCCACCGCCCCGAGACCGCTCCCGCAGCCAGCCCCGGTACGCCCGCAAGCGCCGCCGCAGCGGACGTCGTCCGGGGTTATTTTGCGTTCACTGACGGAAGAAGAACGCGAATCCCGGTCGCGCGCCCTTTCCGGGGCCCGTGAACGCGAGGTGGAAGAGCGTAAGCGTGCCGAAATCGAAGCCAAGGCCCGCGAAGAACGCGAAGCTCGCGAGCGTGACGAGCGTGCCGCGGCCGAAGCCCGCAAACGCGAGGAAGAGTCGCGGCGCGCGCAAGATGCGGAAGCCAGGCGCCGCTCGGAAAACGAGGCCAAACGGCGCCTCGCCGGGGGCGAACCGGCTCCAGCGCCGGCGGCATCGGCCCTGCGCAAGGTGCCAGCCGCCACGGCGATGGCTCCGGCCGGCCTTTCCCCGGCGCCAAAACCGTCCCCGGCCGAGGACGAGGAAGTACCGCACCTTATGCGTCGTCCGGGAATGCCGGTGAAGACGGCTATTCCACGCCCTGTCCGGGGCGCCGGGGGAAAAAACCGCGGCCGCCTGACGGTCGCCAATGTCACCGGGGAAGAAGAAGAGCGCACCAGGTCAGTTGCCGCTTTCCGCCGCCGCGTTCAACGGCTCAAGGGTCACGTCAACGAGGCCAAGGAAAAGCTCACGCGCGAAGTGATCCTCCCCGAGACAATAACGATCCAGGAACTCGCCAGCCGCATGTCGGAGCGTGGCGTCGATGTTATCAAGCTTCTGATGAAGCAGGGGCAGATGGCGAAAATTACCGATGTGATCGATGCCGATACGGCGCAGCTCATCGCCGAGGAACTCGGTCACACCGTGAAACGGGTCGCCGAGGCCGACGTCGAGGAAGGGCTCTTCGATGCGCCGGACACCGGCGAACATCTTGTGCCGCGCCCTCCGGTCGTGACGATCATGGGTCATGTCGATCATGGCAAGACTTCGCTGCTCGACGCGATCCGTCACGCCAATGTCGTCTCCGGGGAGGCCGGCGGCATCACCCAGCACATTGGCGCCTATCAGATCGTCGCACCGAACGGCTCGAAGTTAACGTTCATCGACACCCCCGGCCACGCGGCATTCACTGCGATGCGCGCGCGCGGCGCCAAGGTCACGGACATCGTCGTTCTCGTCGTCGCCGCGGACGATGGCGTGATGCCGCAGACGGCGGAAGCGATCGCCCATGCGCGCGCCGCCAAGGTCCCGATGATCGTGGCGATCAACAAGATCGACAAGCCGGACGCCAAACCAGAGCGCGTGCGCAGCGAGTTGCTGCAACATGAAGTGCAGGTCGAATCGCTCGGCGGCGAAACGCTTGAGGTCGAAGTCTCGGCGACCAAGAACATCAATCTCGACAAGCTGCTCGATCTGATAGCGCTGCAAGCCGAACTGCTCAACTTGCAAGCCAATCCGGCGCGCCCAACCGAAGGAACCGTCATCGAGGCGCGTCTCGACAGGGGCCGCGGACCGGTGGCGACCGTGCTGGTCCAACGCGGTACGCTCAAGGTAGGCGATCTCATCGTCGGCGGCTCGCAATGGGGCCGCGTGCGCGCCCTTCTCGACGACAAGGGGGAGACGAGACAGGACGCCGGTCCCTCGATGCCGGTCGAGGTTTTGGGCTTTTCCGGGTCACCCGAAGCCGGCGATCGCGTCGCCGTCGTCGAAACCGAATCGAGAGCGCGCGAAATCACCGAATATCGCGAGCGGCAGAGGCGCGAGAAGGCCGCCGCGCGGGGCAATTCGGCGCGCGGATCGCTGTCGGATATGATGAGCCAGTTGAAGACGACTGGCCGTAAAGAGTTCCCGCTCGTCATCAAGGGCGACGTTCAGGGCTCGGTCGAGGCGATCGTCGCGACGCTCGAAAAGCTCAATACCGAGGAAGTTGCGGCGCGCGTACTCCATGCGGGTGCTGGCGGGATCACCGAATCCGACATAACCTTGGCCGAAGCCTCAGGGGCGGCGGTGATTGGCTTCAATGTGCGCGCGCACAAGGAAGCCCGCGCGCTGGCCGAACAGGCGGGCATTGAGATCCGCTATTACAATATCATCTATAATCTCATCGATGACGTGAAAGCGGCAATGTCCGGCCTCCTTGCGCCGGCCCTGCGCGAGGAAATGCTTGGCAATGCCCAGATCCTGGAAGTCTTCACGATTTCCAAGGTGGGCAAGGTCGCGGGCTGCCGGGTCACCGACGGCACGGTTCAGCGCGGCGCCCATGTGCGGCTCATCCGCGACAATGTCGTAGTGCATGAAGGCAAGCTCTCGACCCTGAAGCGCTTCAAGGACGAGGTAAAGGAAGTGCAGGCCGGGCAGGAATGCGGCATGGCGTTCGAGAATTACCAGGACATGCGGATTGGCGATGTCATCGAATGCTATACCGTGCAGGAGATCAAGCGCTCGTTGTGAGTGGGCGGGAGATCGAGCGCGCAGGGAACACGCAGCGATTCGGGCCGTCGAACAGCTGATCGCTTTTCGGGGCGACGAACCACCCACGGTTTGAGCGGCGAGATACGCCGGAGTTCCCATGTCCCGAGTTCACCACCAGCAGGGCGGCGAGCCTTCGCAGCGGATGCTGCGCGTGGCCGAGCTTATCCGCCATACCATGGCCGAGCTTTTGGTCCGTTCGGCAATGGGCGATCCGGTTCTCGAAAGCAAGGCGATTACGATTCCGGAAGTGCGCATGAGTCCCGATCTAAAGCTCGCCACAATTTTTGTCATGCCGCTCGGCGGCACGGGGGTCGCGGATGTCCTAGCCGCGCTCGACCGGCACAAGAAGGTCTTGCGCGGCGAGATTGCCCGCCGCATCAATCTCAGATTGGCACCCGATATTCGCTTCAAAGCGGACCCGAGTTTCGAATATGGCGCCAAGATCGATGCATTGCTCGAATTGCCCGAGGTGAAACGCGACTTGAGCAAGAAACAGGACAAGCCGGAATGAAGGTCCGCGCTTCGGTGCGAAACGACGTTCATGGCTGGGTCGTGCTCGACAAACCGGCCGGCATGACCTCGACCCATGCGGTATCCCGGTTGAAGCGCATATTCAACGCCAAGAAGGCTGGACACGCCGGAACGCTCGACCCGCTCGCCACGGGGGTTTTGGCGGTCGCTTTTGGTGAGGCGACAAAAACCGTGCCGTTCGTTCAAGATGGCGAAAAAGCCTATCGCTTTACGGTGCGCTGGGGCGCCGAAACGGACACGGACGATTGCGACGGCAGGGTCGCCGCGCAATCGGACGCGCGGCCGGCTGCTGACGTCATCCTCGCGCTGTTGCCGCGGTTTACCGGGACGATCGAGCAAACGCCGCCGTCCTATTCGGCGGTCAAGATCAATGGCGATCGCGCCTACGATCTGGCGCGTGGTGGCCAGGCGCCGGAGATGTTCCCGCGTCCGGTGACAATTTACGCGCTCGATCTCATAAACGCGGGGCGTGACGAGGCGGTGTTCGAAGCGCGTTGCGGCAAGGGAACCTATGTGCGCGCCATCGCCCGCGACCTCGGCAGAAGCCTTGGCTGCTACGGCCATGTCAGTGCATTGCGGCGCACGCGGGTCGGACCGTTCAGCGAAGCCGATGCAGTCGCTTACATCGATCTGGCCGACGGTATGATCGAGGCGCGGCAAGCCTTGCGCCGCGTCGAAGCGGGTCTCATGGAAGTGCCACGGGTCGTGGTCGATTCCAGCGTCGCGACCAGACTCCGGCGGGGTCAACCGGTACTGTTGCGCGGCCATGACGCGCCGTTTGATGGCTTCGCCTATGCCGCCTGTCGCGGCGTGGTCATCGCCGTCGGCGCGGTCGAGAAGGGAGCATTAATTCCAGGCCGTGTCTTCAATCTGCCTTTTTAAATTGGCCTTCAAGATCCCTCTTCACTGAGCATGGCTTCGACCTTCGCGCGTTCGGCTTCCGACAAGCTATTCGCCGGGGCGAGGCTCTTTTGCCGCCGCAGCGCAATAAGGATGATACCGCCGCCCGCGAAGAGGATAAGGAAGGGCGCGCCCCAAAGCAGCCAGGTTTCAAGCTTGAAGGGCGGCTTCAACAATATGAAATCGCCATAACGGCGGACCAGGAAGGCGCGAATTTGATCGTCGCCGTCGCCTGCCTGAAGCCGTTCGCGCACGAGTAGGCGCAGATCGCGGGCAAGGTCGGCGTGGGATTCGTCGATCGACTCGTTCTGGCAAACCAAGCAGCGCAATTGCGCGGAAAGCGCGCGTGCTCTTGCTTCAAGCCGCGGGTCCGTCATGATTTCGTCGGGCTGTACCGCCCTCGCCGCGAGTGGCGCCAGCAAGAGCAGCCAAGTCAGGGCAAAGGCACGCGCGGCAATCATCGAATTCATTCCGCGGGTTGCGGGCGCGGCGCTTGCACCTTGCGGGCGCGGCGCGCGATGCCGACCCTGAAACTCAGATCACTGAGCGACAGGCATCCGCCGAAAGCCATGATCAAGGCGCCGATCCAGATCAAGGCGACAAGCGGCTTCCAGAAAATCCTTGCGTTGACGGCGCCATTGGCCGCGACATCGGCGATGCTCATATAGACTTGCCCAAGGCCAAGGGTCGCTATGCCCGCCTCCGACCGATTCATGCGGCGGGCGGGATAAAAGCGCGTTGCGGGCTCGATCGTAGCGACGAGCGCACCTTTGGAACGGATCAACGTGTGCCCGGCGAGCTCGGAATAGTTCGGGCCATTGCGCGGCACAACGCTCTCGAAGGTCAGTTCGTAAGGGCCGACTTCGACCGCCTCTCCAGGCTTCAACGCCGTGATTTTCTCGACGCCCCAGCCGGTCGCGGCAAGGCCGAGCAGGGTAACTCCGAGCCCGGCATGCGCGAAAGCCGTGCCGAACGCATGGCGCGGTAAGCCGCGCGCGCGCTGGCGCACCATATCAGCGGAGACGCCGCCGCCGAAAACACGCCTGCCGAGATCGGCGAAAGAGCCGAGGATCACATAAGCTGCGACACCGGACAGGATTACGCTGACGGCGGGGCCGCCGCGCCATGCCGCAAGGATGCCCATGAATATGAGCCCCGCCCCGAACGCCACGGCGAGCCTTTGTGCGACGCCCGCGAGGTCGCCGCGTTTCCACGGCAGCAACTGGCCAAACGGCATCAGGATAAACAGCGGGATGAACAAAGGTACGAAAGTCAGATTGAAGAAAGGCGGACCGACCGAGATTTTTTCGCCACCCACGGCTTCGAGTGCCAGCGGATAGAGGGTGCCGACGAAAACCGTGGCGCAGCACGTGGTCAAAATCAGATTGTTGAGGACGATGGCGCCCTCGCGCGAGACGGGCGCGAAGAGGCCGCCTTGTTGCAGCCCGCCCGCCCGCAGAGCGAAGAGAGCAAACGATCCGCCGATGAAGATCACCAAAATGAGAAGTATAAAGACCCCCCGCGTGGGATCGCTCGCGAAGGCGTGGACCGACGTCAATACGCCGGAGCGAACCAAAAAGGTTCCGACAAGCGACAGGGAAAAGGCCAGGATCGAAAGGAAGATCGTCCAGATTTTGAGGGCTTCCCGCTTTTCCATGACCGCCGTGCAATGCAACAGCGCGGTGGCCGCGAGCCATGGCATCAGCGACGCGTTCTCGACCGGATCCCAGAACCAAAAGCCGCCCCAGCCAAGCGTGTAATAGGCCCAGTAAGAGCCCATCGCTATGCCAAGGGTCAGGGAAATCCAGGCGATCAGCGTCCAGGGCCGCACGAAACGCGCGAAGACCGCGTCGATGCGGCCCGAAATCAAGGCCGCCGCGGCGAAGGAATACGTGATCGAAAGTCCGACATAGCCGAGATAGAGCAGCGGCGGGTGGATGGCGAGGCCCGGATCCTGGAGGAGCGGGTTCAAATCATTGCCCTCCGTCGGCGCCCCGGCGACGCGCGCGAAGGGATTCGATGTCAGGAGAATAAACAGAATGAATGCGGCCGCGATCCAGGATTGCACGGCGAGCACATTCGCGCGCATGTCTTCCGGCATCGATCGCGAAAACAGAGCGACCGCGGCGGCGAACAGCGAAAGCACCGAGACCCACAAAAGCATCGAGCCTTCGTGATTGCCCCAGACGCCGGTGATTTTATAGATCAAGGGTTTGGCGGAATGGGAGTTCTCGACGACATTGACAAGCGAGAAATCGGAGACGACGTGAGCCATGGTCAACACGAAATAGGCGTAGGCCACGAGGCCAAAGCCCATCAGCGCGACCGGAGGCGCGACGGCCATCAGCCGCTGGTCGCGCACGATGCCGCCCCATACCGGCAACACGGAATTGACGAGCGCAAGCGCCAAGGCGAGCACAAGCGCGTAATGGCCGGTTTCGACGATCATGCGCGCCTCATTGGTAAATTCCCGGCTTTCGTCCTCACCAGCGCATCCTCATTTGCCCATGCGTGCCGCTTCCGCGCCTTCCCTCCAGATGCCTTGTTTCTTCAACGCGTTGGCGACGTCGCGCGGCATGTAGCGCTCATCGTGCTTGGCGAGAATACTGTCGGCGTGAAAGAGTTTGTCCCGGCCAAGCATTCCCTCGGCCACGACGCCTTGGCCCTCGCGGAAGAGGTCGGGCAACAGTCCCGTGTATGTGACTTCGACCTCTTGTTTGGTGTCGGTGACGGCGAAGTGTACGGTCTGGCCGCCCTCGTGGACAAGCGAGCCCTGTCTCACAAGCCCGCCGATGCGCAGCCGTTGCCCGGCGCGCGGCGCTTTTTGCGCAAGCTCGCTCGGCCCATAGAAAAAGACGATATTGTCGCGCAGCGCCAAAAGGACGAGCCCTAGGGCGAGGCTGAGTGCGGCGAGCGCTGTGGAGATCAAAACGAGACGGCGTTTTTTGCACGTCATTGCGGGATCAACCTTCCAGACCAAGTTCCCGCGCGAGTGCCTCGATGCGCGCGATTGCGGTTGGATCGCCCGCGAGACTACGTTTTGCGTCGATCAAGGCCGAGCGCGCCTTGCCCGGTTCGTGGAGCACCGTATAGGAGCGAACAAGGCGAAGCCATCCTTCAAGATCCTGCCCATTTTGAGCCAGGCGCGCGGCAAGCCCCTCGACCATGCCGCGAATAGCGCTCATCCGCCCGGCTTCCGGCAGCGCCTCGATCTTGGCCGCCAAGCCATCTTGCATTGTCTCAGGCCCCGCGCCGAGCGCCGCTAGCCGTTCGTGCAGCGCTTGTGCCCAGGGCGCGTCTTGCGGCGCTTCGGCGACAAGTTTACCCCAGATTTCCCTTGCGCGGGCCTTGTCCCCGTCTTGCTCGGCGGCGAGCCCAAGAAAAAAACGGGGCTCGGCGGCCGAGCGATCTTTCGCCGCCGCCGCTTCGAAGGATTGTTTGGCTTCCGGCGTCATCACGCCGTTGGCGGCGGCAACCAGCGCTTCCCCGTAAAGCGCATGTCGTGCCGGCGTCTCGCCAAGCAGTCGCAATGCCGCGCGCGCGGCATTCACGGCTTCGCCGGCGCGGCCCATCCGGAGATAAACCGGCGCCAAAACCTCGTAGCCGCGCCCATCGTCTGGATGTTGCACAAGATGCGCTTCGATCCTTGCGATCGCCGCCGCCAAATCGATGCGCGCGGGCGAAGCATCGAGCCGCGCCGCGAGCGGTGCATCGGGCATATCCGGATCGCCGATGGTTGCATAAAGCGAAAGCGCCAGAACTGGAACGAAAATCGATACGCCCGCGGAAACAAGCCGGGCCCTGGTCCGCGATGCCGCCGGCGGCGGTTCAATCACGGCGTCGGCCGCCATCAGGCGGCGGGCCGCTTCGGCCTTGGCGCCTTGCGCATCTTCCGGGGCCACAAGGCGTTGCGCTTCATCCCTTTCAATTTCGGCGAGTTGGGCCTTGTAGATGGCGATGCCGGTTTCGCGGCGCGCGAGCCCGCGCGGAGTTTTCGCAAGCGGCCATAGGACGCTTATCGCCGCGGCGGCGGTCAGAACGGCGAAAATCAACCACAACATGGAGCCTTAATAGCGATTGCCAGGGCAGTTGCAAGGCTCATCGCGTCACAAGTGTTTGGCGGGCAATCGGTTGATCTCATGCCTCACGCCGAGGGCAGCCTGAGGTCCGCGCGCAGGCCGCCTTTGGGACTATCTTCGAGGGACAAATCGCCGCCGTAAAGCGACGCCAGGTCGGCGACGATCGAAAGCCCGAGGCCCGATCCGGGCTTCGTTTCATCGAGGCGCTTGCCACGCGACAGCGCGGCCTGGCGCAGCCCGGCGGCAAGTCCTGGCCCATCGTCGTCGATGGTGACGCGAAAGAAACGGCGCTCCGAGAGGTTGCGCCAGGGCTCCGGCGCTATGCTGATCGCAACCGCGTGGCGCGCCCATTTGCCGGCATTATCGACGAGATTGCCAACCATCTCCTCGAAATCCTGGCGTTCTCCTTGAAAACGAATGGTTCCCGGTACCGAGACGGTGAAGCCAATCGCCCGCTCCGCATAGATTTTTTCGAAAGTGCGGACCAAGGCTTCGACCGCCGGAGCCAGCTCGGTCGATCCGCCCAGAGTCCGGGCCCGGACCGCCACGCGGGCGCGGTTAAGATAATAGGAAACCTGATCGCGCATGATGGCGGCCTGCTCCTCCACCTTGGCCGCGAGCGGGCCGGGATCGACCGCGGCTTCGTTGACGATGACGCTGAGCGGCGTTTTCAAGGCATGCGCGAGATTGCCGACCTGGGTGTGCGCGCGTTCCACCACGTCGCGATTGGCGTCAATCAGCAGATTGAGTTCGCTGGCGAGTGGCGCGAGATCCTGGGGAAAATTGCCTTCGATTTTTTCGGCCTCACCGCGTCTTATCGCGGCGACCCCTTCCTGCAACTGCCAAAGCGGTTTCAAGCCATAGCGCAGCTGCGCCGCCGCCGAGACAACAAGCGCAATCGCGAGAGCCGCGAAGGTAGTCACGAGATCAAACTCGAAGCGAGAAATTTGCGCGTCGATTTGTTCCGTCGTTGCGGCGACTTGAACCAGATAAATTCCCTGATCGCCGGTATCGATGATGCGTTCGGCCATTCGCAAAACCCGGTCATCGGGCCCTTTCGCGTAGCCTCGGCGAGCGCCGCCGGCACCGGCCGCCACGCCGGAATCGGACAGACGCGGAAGCTTTGCCGCGAACAGCGAGCGCGAACTTCTAATCTCTGGCTTGGGGACATCCAATCGCGTGAGTTGCCAATACCAGCCGGACAAGGGCAATTCGAATTGCGGTTCGCCGAGTTGGCCCGGCGCGACGCGGCTATCTTCTCCGGATGTTGCGATATCGGCGACGAGCTCATGCAAATAAACGCCGAGGCGTTCGTCGAAATTGGCCACCGCCGTGCGCCGGTAAATCGTCGAGAGAACGAGTCCCGCGACGAGAAGAATGGCAAAGCTTAATAGCGCGGCGGAAAAGAAAAGCCGCTTTGCGATGGACCGCGGCCGCGGCCGGGCAGGGGCGCGGTGCGGCCGCACCGAGCCGGAAGGCCGCTCTAGCTCTCCGTCGTTTCGCATCCGCCGCCGCCGGAAAAATGGCCGCTGGGCCGCGCCTTGTTTCATACCAGCAGGTATTGGCTCAAGAAATATCGAATTCTCGTCAAGGCAATCAGCCTTAGGCGCGCGGCATCAATCGCGGGCGGAGGGGTCCGCCCGGGGCTGCTTGCTGCTGGCATCCTTCGTTTCGGGCGCGGCCAAGAGATAGCCGAGCCCGCGCATCGTCTGAATGACTTCGACGCCGAGCTTCTTGCGCAGCCGTCCGACGAAAACCTCGATCGTATTTGAATCGCGATCAAAATCTTGTTCATAGAGATGCTCGATGATCTCGCCGCGCGATACGATCCGCCCCGCATGATGCATCAAATAGGACAACAGCCGGTATTCGTGCGAGGTAAGCTTGACCGGATTGCCATCGACCGACACCCGGCCCGTGCGTGCATCGAGGTGCACTGGACCGCACCTAAATTCGCTCGTGGCATGGCCGGCGGCGCGCCGCAACAGCGCGCGCAGCCGGGCAAGGATTTCCTCGATATGGAAGGGCTTGGCGACATAATCGTCAGCCCCGGCGTCGAAACCCTGAACCTTGTCGCTCCACCGGTCGCGGGCAGTCAAAATCAACACCGGCATGGCGCGGCCGGCCCGGCGCCATTCACTGAGCACGGAAGCACCGTCCTTTTTGGGCAAGCCCAAA
>DATBYR010000308.1:0-2135 GCA_036513565.1 Methylocella sp.
GCTCGACCACACGCGAGCGACGAATTCCAGAGATGGGAGATCAACGCCCAGTTCTTCATAAGCTTCACGGCGCGCAGTCGTAACGGCATCCTCGTTCTCGATCATCCCGGCGCAGGCCTCCTCCGACATCTCTTCCCCGGATGCCACAAGAACAGGCGCACGGAAAAGGCGCACAACGAGTGCGCTGCGTCGCTCAACATCGTAGGGCAGCACCGCAACGGCATCTCCATGCCGCTCCACCTCGCGCGAGACCTCAGCGCCATCGCTAAGCCGCATTCGGAGGCGCTCGACCGTTACGTAGCCGGCTTGCGCGATTTGGCGTTCAAGGATTTCGGGTTTCATCGGATCCTCTGGCCTACTGGTGAACCGCTATAATGCCGAACCCACGCAGTTTACCCGAACCCGTCGTCATCTGCGTAGAATGAGTTTTTTCGCAGACAAGGCCGCCGTCCCAGACATTCGAAGCCGTGAAAGGAGACCGCGCCGAATGGATCGTGAAATGAAAACTCCCCAAATTCCAATTGACGCCGGAGAAGCCGGTGGAAAAATATAGCGGCCTACGATTACAACACCGCGAGACCACATTCCTCGCTCGGCTACCAGACACCTGCGGCCTATGCCGCTGATCTCACCGCAACAGGCGCCCAGCTGCGCAATCCTGACCAGCTCCGCCGCTCGCCTGTTGCTCGCACCGCGCCGCAAGGCGTATCAACTGCCAAGGCTCTAACCGCCGCTGGATGAAAGTTCAGTGGCAGGTCATGGCGAACTAAGAGCCATGGCCGGCGGCAAGATCATGATCATCTGGGCGCGGCCTGGCGTCGATGGCGATTATCACATGGATGAGGTAGAGCACTCGATGAACGCGCAGACGGGCTACATCCCAAGGTGCGACGTCAGCAAGCTCGGCGCGGCCGATTCGCAGAAACTCAAGTAATGAGGGAGCCCCTTGTCGAGCGGCGGGAGCTTGTCGCCGCGCCTCGAAGTGCAGGTCCGCGTCGTTAGCGGCGAGCCAGGCGGACCCATTGGCTTACGCGGTATTTCCGCCTGACCGAGCGCGGGCTGGGCGAGCTGGTCAACCACGCTGGCAAGCTCGAAGCCGGCGCGGCGGGGGGAAGCAAAGGCGTGGGTTGCAAGTAATAACAAATAGATTTCGCTCGCTGGTTGACTATCCCGCCCAAAAGTTATGGCAAAATTTCATATTATATGGGCAAAATTTCATATTAATTGAGCAACATTTCTTATTGCGCGATGCCGAGGTTTGTGAGTTATTGTGGCGTTTGACGAAGTAACGCATTTTTGCGGAGTACAGTTCATGAGAGGCCCAGTTCGGGTTCGGGAGACTGAAATACGGCGGGGTATCCGCGCGGCCGAGGCGGAGGGGTATCGAGTCGCGCGGATCGAGATTTCGTCTGATGGGAAAGCCTCCCTCATAACAACCAATAGCAAGCAAGAGGCGGCGCCGCCAAAGGACACCCCGCCAGCCGCCGCCGGGTTGCCGGAAGGTGGTTTCAATACCTTGCAGAAGAAGGAGCGCGTGGCATGAGCGAGAGCCCCGACACGGCGCACATTGTTGGCTTGATCTCCGGGCGCGCCGCGGAAGGCGGTCTCCTTCCCGGCCTGTACTCCGAAGACGAAGTGGCCTCGCGATTCGGCATGACACGCCGCATGGTTCGCGAGCGCGCGTTGGAAAAAGGCATCGGCCTCAAGTATGGCCGCAAAAGATTTCTCACAGAAGAGGACGTCGGCAACATAGGGAAAGGAAACCCGCCATGCTCAGGCTCTTCCGGCGGCCGGGCTCGCCATACTGGTACATCAGGGGCACGCTCCACGGACGATATATTTACGCGTCTACAAAGAAAAGAGACAAAGGCGATGCTCGCCGGTTTAAGACTGAGCTCGAACTCAAGCTCGCCCGATCAGCCGGCCAAAAATGTAACGCCGCTACATTCCAAGAAGCCGCCGCGCTCTACCTAGAGTTCCGGCGCCCGCAAAAATATGATTGGGTAGCCATCGAGCGATTGTGTGCCGTCATCGGCGGCCGTCTTCTCGCCGATATCCGCCAACACGTTCTGGTCGATGCGGCGAACATCATCTATCCGCATTGCTCGCCGGAGACCCAGAACCGAAAGGCGCTC
>DATBYR010000309.1:0-2597 GCA_036513565.1 Methylocella sp.
ATCAAAGAAAAAATCCGCCGTGTCGCTCCCCCACCACCAGTAAAGTTTGAGCAGCTCTTCGATACCATTGTTGCCATCGTCGCCAAGGGCTGCCCAGAAGTCGGCCCGGCGCTTTTTAATCCGCTCTGTAAGTCTCATTGCGCCACGCAATTATCGGGATGCCCGCTATTCATCTGCTTCGACGATGGCCTCGCCTCGCCAAACGCAATGGATAATACGAAAACGACGAGGTCTCGCCGGGAGGATCGGCGGGCGCTTCCGGCTGTGAGGGGGCTTCGGAGCGGCTAGAGCCTCGCAACGTGAACAAAAGTTTAATGCAGGTTTCCTTAATTTTGCGTGAACGGAATCCCCGCGACTAATGTGGACATCGAGGATTCCGGTTGCAGATCCTCGCGGTGCGCCAAGGGGAGCATGCGTTTCGTAAGAGCTGTTCCTTGGCATGGGCCAGTTCTTCCGTTCGCTCGTCTACGCGCCGCTCGAAGGTCGATCCGAGCGGTGTGGCGCGTATGCCACGGCCAAACCAAAAAGAGCGGTTAGGTCTTTCGAAGACATACATTTCCCCCATTGAATAGTAAACTGACGAACGCGCGCGTGATCATCAAACCTCGGCTCTGATCGGGGAGCTTGATCGGCAGAGCATCAGGACCGAGATCAATGACCGTCGCGATGGCGGCAGGAGCGGCGGTATCCGCTTCGGCGTGGGTTCCCTTGCCCACTGCGTCATGCTCCGTCCTATTTCTGACCACTATTTTCCGCATCCCCTAAACAGGGGGCGCGGAGTTTGGAATTAGCTCATAAGTTGGAATTAGCTCATGACTAAAGTGTTGCGCGCGCCTTCGACACCGCCCCGGCCCTCCCCCGGGGCTAACAGCCGAAGACGGCGCGGCACGCCGCTGCCCTTCTGGACGAAGTCCGGTCCCGGAAGATCGATATTAAGGTCGATCGCCTCGCTCGCCGACTTCGCCCGCGAACCGGCCTCTGTCAACAGTCGAACCGGTCTCCGCCCCGAATTGAAAAATGGCGAGCACCGGGGTCCGAAACCCGCCCCGAACGGACCGAAATATCGGAAATTGCCGATCAGAGACCGGGGCGCGCCAACCTAACCCGCGGGGATGTCGCGGATTCTCACACACCGGGAAATAATACCCCGGAGACGCGACTGAACCTACAGCCATTAAGAACTGAGTGAATTTAAAGGCAAGATCATGCGTATCAGTTCAACCGATGTCATCGAGGGCGGCCGCGTTCTCTATTCGATCGGCAAGATAAAGGCTGCATCCGCTTGGCACGCCGCGAGTGGCGCTCCACCCCAAGCTAATTGGCGCGAACTCGTTGTGAGCGAACTCATCCGCAAGGCGGAAGATGTCGACGCCGACGCAATCATTGGCTTAGATTACGAAACTGACAGTATCGTTCCAATTGAAGGGACTGGGGTGCAACTCAAGCGCATCCTCGCCACAGGCGTCCCTGTCAGGCTTTCCTGCGCAGCGTAGTGCATGGTCTTCGAAGAGGTGTGCCCCGCGCCCAGACATTTGCGTGGGAAACATTTGGTCCCGCCGGGCGCCGAGCATCGGAAGCGCAGATTGAGACATGGTCATCCTTCAACAATAAGCCGCTGTCCCTTGATAGGACATTCGGCTTTCAACGTAGCGCACAGCCTTCGCTTTGCGTTGCAATTTCCCATGCTATTATGAATGCCGGTGAGCAAGGACAACTCGCTGTGCGACTATCCGACCCCTTGGACGCCAAGCAATCTGAGCAGTATAATTGAAATGATCAACCCGGCGTACGAGAGTAGAAATAATCGAATCTGCCCTACGGCGCGTATTTTGCTCCAAGAAAGAAAGCGGTCCAACGGACGGCATTTGGTTAGGTCAAAACAAACATCAACGTGCGCTTACATCGCAGGTTTCGATTCCAGAAATTTGAGAAAAGCCGCGGCTTCCGAAAAAATCTGACTCGTCTAATTTGAAATTCGCCAACCGGCTGGTTGTTACATCGGTCGAGCAAACGGTGCTATTGCGCAAATCGCAATCAATAAACTGCGTCTTCGTTAGGATCGCGCCATCTCAGATTTATATCTCAGACATTTCTACGAGTCGATCTTGAGAACAACACGGAAGCGCGCCTTGCCGCTCATTATCCGGGCATAGGCGGCCTGGGCTTCTTCGAGTGGAAAAATCTCGTTCATCGAGGCGATGCCGTTGAGCTGACTGAATAGAAGCGTGTCTTCCGAGTCGACCGCAGTGCCCGAATACCAGCCCCGCACCGAAGCGCGTTTCCCGAGGAGGACCAGAGACACCAGGCGTTTGCGGAACCCGCCATGTGAAAATGCGTTTGGAGGTTCATCAGCTGCGAGCGCGACGGCCACCGCGAGCGGCGCGTAACAAAGGACTCTTGTTTTGGAAAAGTTCGACGTCCATCATGCGCAGCAGGTTCCCAAGCCTCGCGCCCCCGAGCCTGGCGTTCCGCCGGGCAATATCCCGCCCGTTCCGGCTCCCGATATCCCGGCTCCCGATCCCGCGCCGCCGCCGCTCGAAAATCCCGGCGATGCGCCACTTCCGCCCATTACCGATCCTGACGCGATCGAAACCGGC
>DATBYR010000310.1:0-10235 GCA_036513565.1 Methylocella sp.
AAAACCAGCCTCCCGACATCGACATCATCATGTTCCAGATGAGCCCGGGCATCGCGAAGGGCGTTTCCAGTTGCCAGAACCGCTGCCACCATGAAAGCCCGAAACCACGCGCAACCTCGATCAGGTCGCGCGGGACGCCGCCGAGCGACTGGTAAAAGGAAAAGGCCATGTTCCAGGCCTGCGAGGTGAATATCGCGAAGATCGCCGCGCATTCAGCGCCCAAGATCGAACCTGGAAAAAGCCCGAGAAAAAAGGTCACCGTGAAAGACAGAAAGCCGAGTATCGGTACCGATTGCAGGACGTCGAGCAATGGAATGAGGACGAGCGCGGCGCGCCGGCTTTTGGCGGCAAGCGTCGCGTAGACGAAAGTGAAGACCAGCGAGGCGGCAATGGCGGCGAACATGCGTAAGGTCGTGCGCAAGGCATAATAGGGCAAGCGCATGTAGTCGAGCGAAACGACCGTCGATTCGGGCGCCGTCAGCGGCAGGGTCAACCCGTGCGAAACATGGGTGATCGCGATGAAGGCGGCCAGGATCAGGGCAAATGCAAAAAGATCGTATTGGTTAGGAAGCGCCTTGCGGCCGAGCGAGGTGAAGGCGACGAATCGGGAGAGCATGGCGGCCTTTCACGAGAGTCTTGCGGGTGAGTTTGGCGGTGGCGAACATGCGGAAAGGCGGACTCCATGCCGTAGCCAGGCAGAAACGGCCGCGGCTTTTTACGCTCGTCGAGACACATGAAAAATTGATGACCGCAGAAACGGCGAACGGCGTTTACCGAAGCCGGTTCGAAGAATCTTCGCGGATTTATTCGGGAATTCCGGGGATTGCGTCAAGTTAACCAAAACGAACGTATGATTGCGGGACGGCCGTTTTTTTGACTTTTTAACGACATATTACGGATTATGGAATAATTTGAGCATGTCGGTATGTGGCGCATACGTCGATGCGATATTTTCCTCGTTGCTTCTTCCCGCTCGGCTCGTTTTTTGGGCTCGGCCTCGCGCTGCTCGCCGGCGGCTGCGCGGGCGGGGTCACCGGCGATGATCTCTTCCCGAGCCCGTCGGATTACGAAGTTAGCGGCATCGACGTCTCCAAATATCAGGGCGATATCGATTGGAATAGCGTGCGCGCCGCGGGCGTTCGCTTCGCCTGGATCAAGGCGACCGAGGGCGGCGACCGCGTCGACGAGAGATTCGCACAAAATTGGGCCTCGGCGAAAGCCGCCGGCGTGCCACGCGGCGCCTATCATTTCGCCTATTGGTGCAGACCGATGGAGGAGCAAGCGGCGTGGTTTACGGCGCATGTCCCCAACGACCCGGACGCCTTGCCGCCGGTGCTCGATGTCGAATGGAACGGGTATTCGAAGACCTGTCCAAAACGCCTGCGCCGCGATGTCGCCATCGCGCAGATGAAAATCATCCTTGCCGCGATGGAGCGCGCCTATGGGAAAAAACCGGTGATCTACACCTCGATCGATTTCCATCGCGACGTGATGCAAGGGGAATTTTCCGATTACCCGATCTGGGTCCGCAGCGTGAAATACTATCCGGCGGTCAAATACGGCGATCGCCGCTGGCATTTCTGGCAGCACACTGCCGAGGGCCATGTCGCGGGCATTCGCGGATATGTCGATCGCAATGCCTTCAACGGTTCGATCAAGGATTGGCAGGCTTGGCTCGCCGACCTCAAGGCGCCAGGCTCGCACGGCGCTTGAGCCCAAAGAAAAAACGGCGCACGCCCCAGCACCCGCTAGCGCCGGAAAAGGATGCTTCACCTGCTTTTGACCGACAACTTGTTTTTACGGCCAAGATCCCGGAGATAAAATCCAATTGCGGCCGCTAGAATGATGCCGGACAGGATGTAAACGAGGATCCATTGACGTGACGTCTCCCCCACGGTCAGGCCGAGCCGGCCGGACATGGCCATATTCTTGGCGTCCCTTACCGTCACGAGGACCGCGTATTTGCCCAGCTTATCGAAATTCGCTGGAAGTGTGATGACGCCCCTCGGATAGGTTTTCGGCGGCAGATAGGCCAGCGTGACCGGATCGAGATTTCCGCTCGCCGCCGTGGCATCGCCTTCGGCGCCCCTTACAATGCGAACCTCCGCCGTCATGTCCCTTAGTTCTTTCGAAGCCGAACTGATCGTAATTAAGGCGGGTCCGGGAGACGGGATGTCCTTGCACGAATCATCCGTCGCGCCTGCTTGATAGACCGACACTTGCATCTCGTGCATGCCGGCCATCAGCATGCAGCCCATGTCCATGTTCATTTCCATGAGGCTGGTATCCTGGGCCTCCGTCCGCGTTCCCGGCAGCACAATTCCCAAGATCAAGGCTGCCGCCAACCGGCCAATCCCAATCATAGGTTTATTTCCTCCTCAATTATTGGTCCGCCGCACTGAACCGCGTTGTACTTAATAGTGGGGGCTTTGTAGGGGCTTTGCCAATCGCGCAATCGCCGCACAATCCTGACGGCGGCGGCAAGAGCGGGCCTGACGCCGCGGGGCTGGTTTCGATCACAATTGTTCGAACCGCGCGAGGACTTTCCCCGTGATCATGCGCGCGATTGGGATTGCCGATGTCGCGGCGGGCGAGGGCGCATTGCACACATGCAGCATCCTGGCGGTTTCCGCGAAGAGAAAATCCTCCACCAAAGTGCCGTCGCGCAACACCGCCTGGGCGCGTATGCCCGCCACCCCCGGTTGAAGATCCCCGAGCGACAGGCTCGGGCAATATTTGCGGCATTGGGCGAGGTAGCCTTGCTTCCACAAGGAGTTTCGCATCTCCTCGACGCCCGCCGCGAGATTCGCTCCGACGACTTTCCAAAATCCCGGAAACGCCATGTAGTCGAAGACATCCCGGCGGCTGAAGGAGAATTTCCCATAGCCCTCGCGGGCAAACCCAAGCACCGCGTTGGGACCGGCAATGATTCTCCCATCGATCGTCCTGGTGAGATGAATTCCAACAAAGGGAAGTTTTGGGTCTGGAATGGGATATATTAGACGGTTGATCAATCCCGCCCGTGATTTCGGCAAGGTATAAAATTCGCCGCGAAACGGCACGATCCGATGATCGATCCTCATGCCTGCCAGTTTGGCGAGACGGTCGGACTGCAATCCAGCGCAAACGATCAACGACCGCGCGCGCCAGCTTTGCTCAGGCGTCGAAATTTCGACGGCGTGGGGGTTTTCGCGAATCGCAATGACTTCGGCGCCAAGCTGTAAATCGGCTCCTTGCGCGGTTACGATTTGGGCAAAGGCCGAAGCGACCTTTCTGTAATCGACGATCCCCGTCGAAGGGATCCCCAGAGCGCCAACGCCGGTGATGTTGGGTTCTAGGCGCATAAGCCCGGCGCGATCGATCCGCAGGGCCTCGATGCCGTTTTGCTTGGCGCGCTCGAACAAGGCATCCATCTGGATGCGTTCGCCGCCATTGGTGGCGACGAGCAGCTTGCCGCAGGTTTCGAATTTTATTCCTTGTTCCGCGCAGAAAGCCTTTGTCGCGGCGGCGCCCTCACGGCAGAGGCGGGCCTTCAGGCTTCCCGGTGCATAATAGATGCCGGCATGGATCACGCCGCTGTTGTGTCCGGTTTGGTGCCAGGCGACGGCGCGTTCTTTTTCAAGAATAATGATCGAGGAGCGAGGCCGCGCGCGCAAAATTTCCCGGGCCGCCGCCAAGCCGACGATCCCAGCGCCAACAATTGCAAAATCATACATCATGCGGGGGCGTGCCTATGGGAGCGGGCTTACAGCTCGATTGTCCTTGCCGCAACGAGCGCCGAGGCTTCCGGGAAACCAATCGCGCAGGACTCAACCGTTCTTTTCCGGACCGCTGTTGGCGGCGTCGAAAAATTGACGGAAACTTGCAAGTTCGGCAGGATCGATGTCAGAGATGGCCCAGTATTCGGTGCCGCCGTCGCGCCAGACCTGAACGGAATAGCCGTCGATGACAAACGCCCGAGGCGGCAGCGAGCCCTGCGCAGGGAGTGCGGTGAGGCTGATGAAATGCTCCTTGTGGCGGTAGAGCAGGACAGGCGCGGGCGCGCCGGCAATGACGTCTATCCTACCTCCCGCAAGCGGAAATCCTTGAGGTCCTAAATCCGCCACCTTTGGCGCCAGCGCGAAACGTGTCGCAAACCACGGCTTAACCGTGTGGCGATCGGAAGACGCGACATCGGCGGGCCGGCCAGACAAAAGACCGCGTTTGTGATCGGCGACGAGCGTGCCGGCAAGATTGGTGTCCTCGATCGCCGGGCGCAGGGCAAGCAAGGTCGACGCGCTACCGAGTCCCGCCGCCAGGATCGCCAATGCCGCCATGGCCTGCCAAGGCGGGGCCGTGCGGGCCGCCCCGGGCGCGATGGAAGGTGCGGCCATAGCGGCGATGCGTTGGCGCAGAGGTGCCGGCGCCACCGGCTTGACGAGTTCCCGGCGCATAACCTCACGCAGGGTTTTCAGGCGGCCGTATTCGGCGGCAAGGGAAGTATTCGCGGCCAAACGATCTTCAAAATCGAGCATGCCGGCGGCATCGAGTTCGCCGTCGAGCGCCGCCTGGGCGAGAAGAGTTTCGTTGCCTGTGCTCATTCTGTCTCTGGCCTCCCCAAGGCCGCCATGAGGAGGCCGCGCGCGCGGGCGAGGCGCGACATCACCGTGCCCAATGGCGCGCCAGTGATTTCGGCGATGTCGCGGTAGCTTAATCCATTGATGTCGCGCAGCACGAGGGTTTCCTTAAAAGGCGGCGGCAAGGCGGCGATCGCCAGCTCGATCGCCGCGGTGCCGGCCTTGGCGATCAAGGCTTCCTCCGGCGTCGTTGCGTCCGCGCGCGCCAGGGTTTCGATGTCTTCGGTTGCCACAAGCGCTTTCGAACGGTTGCGCGCGAGCCAGGTGAAGGCCGCGTTGCGGGTTATTGCCAGAAGCCAGGCGCGGGCGTTGCCGCCGGCGTAGCGGTCGAGACCTCGCAGCGCCCGCAAACAGGCTTCCTGGACGATATCCTCCGCGTCGGCACTATTACCGCTAAGCCAGCGGGCGAGCGCGTAGGCGTCGTCGAGGTGAGGAATGACCACCGTCGTAAATTGTTCATCCGAGGGGTTCTTCGTCAAGAGGGAAGCCCCATTTTGACGTTCCAGGTTTTAGTTACGCCGTGGCAAGCTTACCATCGCCGGATCAATCCGGGAGGTTCCATTGACCGGGCGGGAAGGTCCGAGCTCGCGAACAAGGATCCCCGCGGAACGGAGCGCACGCCCGGCAGGGCAGCGTCATTGGTACGCCGATTGCGCGAAATCAAACCCCGCGGTTGGCTCGCGCGTGCTGGGTTGTAGATTGCCCTGACACGTTACGCAGCCCTGGCTTCCGTGACCGCAGCGGTTGCCGCTTGGCGCGCAAAATGTTACGAACGAGCAATGATATCGGCGGATCGAAGGAAAGGAAACGCGTGCTCGTAGGACAACTCGCACTCATCGCCGCTGCTCTATTTACCGGCGCCGCCGTCTACGTCAACGTCGCGGAACAACCGGCCCGCCTTGCGCTTGACGACCGGGCCCTCCTCGCTGAATGGAAACCCGCTTATGCGCGCGGCTTCGCGATGCAAGCCTCGTTGGCGATCATCGGGTTTTTTCTTGGTGTCATCGCCGCGCGCGCCGACATGGACTGGCGGTGGCTCGCTGGAGCCTTAGTGCTGCTTGCCAATTGGCCCTTCACGATCATTGTCATGTTGCCGACGAACAAACTCTTGATGGAAATCCCGCCGCACAATGCTGGCCCGACAAGCCGCGAACTGATCCGGGCATGGGGCAGAATGCACGCGGTGCGGAGTGGACTCGGCGCCACCGCGACCGTGCTTTTCCTTTGGGCTTCGCTGCAGGCTTCGCTGCAATAGTCCGGGCAACCGTTCCGGCACGCGTGAGCCCGTCGCCGCTTCTCGCGCGGCGTCCCCGATTGCGAACTAGCAGGTGGTCAAGCCAATTCGATGCGTACCGGTACGTGATCCGAGGGTCTTTCGTCGCCGCGCGTTTCCTTGTCGATGGCAACCTCGACCAGCCGATCCGCCGCTCGCGGCGAAAGCAACTGATGATCGATGCGAATGCCTTTGTTGCGTTGCCAAGCGCCCGCCTGGTAATCCCAGAATGTATAAAGTCCGGGGTCGTCGCTGGTAGTGCGGAGGGCATCGATCAGGCCGAGGTTGAGAAGGGATCGAAAGCGCGCCCTGGTCGCGGGCAGAAAAAGCGCATCTCCCTCCCAGGCGGCGGGATCGGCGGCGTCGCGGGGGGCCGGAATCACATTGTAGTCACCGGCGAGTACGAGCGGCTCCTCCAGCGCCAAAAGATTTCTTACATGCGCGATGAGGCGATCCATGAAGGCGAGCTTGTAGGCGTATTTTTCGGTTTGCGGCGGATTGCCGTTCGGCAGATAGATCGAGGCCACGCGGACAATGCCCTCGCCGTTAGGGATGACCGCCTCGATATACCGCGCCTGCTCGTCATCGGCGCCGCCAGGAAGCCCCCGCGTGACCTCGACTGGCGCCTTGGCAAGAATCGCCACGCCATTAAAACCTTTTTGCCCATGCACGGCGGCATTATAGCCTTCCGCCTCGACTTCCAAATGCGGAAACGCCGCGTCGACGCATTTCAGCTCCTGGAGGCAAAGGACATCCGGCTTGGCGTCGCGTAGAAAGCGCAGGAGATGCTCGGTTCTTTGCCGCACCGAATTGACATTCCAGGTCGCGATTTTCACGCCGCTACGCCTCGTTTCCCGCGTTCATCCGCGCCCGGAGATGCCGATTGATCCGGAGCCGCGCGATGAAGGCGTGAAGCGCCGCGCTGGGCGCTCTTGCATGAGACGCGGCAATGTCCCATGCGTGAGAACGCCTTCGCGCATGAGCGCGCGGCGCAACGGGCCGATCATCGAGAACGCAAAAAGTCCGGCGCCGCGCAAAAAATCGACCGGAAAAAGATTCCAAAGCAGGGAGCGATTGAGGATGTCGACCCCGTTCGTGCGCAAAAAAATGTCGCTCCGGCGCGCGGTTGCATAGGTTTTCAGCGTCCGCGCGGAGCCGATGTCAGCCCCAAGCGCGCGCGCGTCCTCCAATACTTCGGCGAGAGCCGCGCTGTCGCGCAGACTGAGGTTCAGGCCTTGCGCGGCCAGCGGCGGAAAGATGTGCGCGGCTTCGCCGATGAGCGCGACGCGAGGGCCAACAAGACGGTTGGCGCTCATGCCCGCCATGGGGAAAAAGCCGCCCGGCCCATCGATCTCGATTTTGCCCAGAAGCGAATCCACCTGATCTTCGATTTCTCGCGCCAGCTCGGAGTTCGAAAGCGCGCGGCGGCGCTCCGCCGCCTCGGGGGACATCAGCCAAACGAGGCTCGACCGGTTCGGCTTGTTTTCCGCCCCGCGCAACGGCACCAGCGTGCAGGGACCTGTTCGCGTGTGGAATTCCTTCGAAATATTCCGGTGCGGCTTTGCGTGCGACAGGAGCGCCGTGAAGGCCACCTGTGGATAGCTCCAGACGCGCGTGCCGATCCCCGCCTTGGTCCTGGCAAGCGACCCGCGTCCGTCGGCGGCGGCGGCGAGCTTTGCCGTGACGCGCTGCCCGTTGGCGAGAGTGGCATGGACCGCATCCTCGCCGAAACTTATGTCGTCGATCATGCCTTCGTGCAGAACGAGGTTTGGGGTCCCGGCCGCGAGCCCGGCAAGTCCCTCGACCAAGACATTATTCTCGATATTCTCGCCGAAGGCGGAGAGGCCGATCTCGCTCGCGGCAAAGGAAACGGCAGGCATCGGAAACCGGGCTCCGGTGTCATCGATCATGGCGATCCTTGCCAGCGGCGCGGTCTTGCCGCGAAAATGCGGCCATACGCCAAGCGCCTTATAAAAGCGCAGCGAGGCCTCGAAAAGCGCGACGGTCCGCCCATTGGCGCGGGTATCGACATGGCCAACGCAGACAACCGAAAATCCTGCTTGCGCGAGAGCGATCGCGGCGGAGAGACCGGCGGCGCCAGCGCCGGCAACGAGAATGTCGGCTTGCGTATCGGCAGTTGAGAGAGACATCGGCCACCTTTGCCAGCCTATTTAGACCTGCGCCGAGCTTTTGGCGAGTTGGCGCTGCGGCCACCCTCCGCGGCGTCGCGGTCGAACCGACGCGAAAGGGTTAGCGATCGCGCCGGTCAGGGTCGGCGGCACCCCTTCGCAGGCGCGCCTGTCGTTTTGGGAAAAAGCCGGGGCGGTGGCCGTTTCCTGATGGGTGCTTTTGATCCGAAGCGGACCTAGCGGCGGAGAGGTGTGGTTGCAGAAATCAACAATATTGCAAAGCGAGAACGCCTCTCAAAACGAGGGTTTTTGAGAAGGCGGTTGCCGTGAGGGTGCTCTCCTGGTATAATTGCGCACGAAGGATTACGGAGCATTCCGTCGCCAGCGGATAAGCGCCCTGAGTTGATCACTTATTTCCGTGCGTATTTCCAACGCGATCCCTTTTCCACATCTGGCGTGCGCAATGGCGCACCTTGGTTGGCCAAAAAACGGGGGGAAGCCATGCATTTCACGAGGTACGCTTGCTTCGGCGCGATCGCGGTTGTCATCCTGCTCATGCCTAGCAGCACCAGCATCGCCGAGGGGTCTGTTTTAGAGCGCATCCATCACATTCATATCTTGCACAAAATGGCTGAAACCGCCTGCACGCTAGTCTACAACGAAAATTATCCGACATCAAACGAGAAAAGTACACTTAAAAGAATGTGCTCGAGAGTAGAGCATCTGGGGCTTTGGGCGCAGGAATGGAAATGGTGGGAAGAGCACGCACCGCAGTTCCTGCGAGAATCTGTTCCACAAAGCACGGTATCGCCCTATCGTTTGCGTTGAAGGAACAGGCACCGCGTCCGCTTACCGGGGTCGTCCTTCCAATGGAAGGTCAAACCGTTACCCGCCCCACGGTTTGACGACTGCCACGCCGCATTGATCGAAATCAGCGACGTTGCGGGTGACGACACTCGCCCCGTTGGATCGTGCGACCGAGGCAAACATGAGATCGACGGTCGCGGCGGGTCTGCCTGCCCGCCTGCGGGCCGCGAAAATATCTCGCGGCATTGTCACGGTAACTTGGGCTAGCGGAACCCCTGGGCTTGGGCGAGACTGGCGCAAGCCCTCAGATGTTGCAAAAGTTAGGTGCATGAGTCCGGGTTTGGCGCAACCCGGACCCGATTCGCATTGACCCCAATCCGGTTTCCTGAGCGTCGCGGCGCGGGCCTATACACGCGAGATTGAACCTGTAATACTTGAGGCTGAATGAGCCAATTCAATCTCTCGTTTTCCCCGCTTCTGCCCTGGCCTCTCTTGCTCGGACTGGGGGTGCTCGCGCTCGCCCTGATCGGCCTGGGCCTTTATGCACGCGGCGGCGGGAGCTTCCTCCGCGCACTTGGCCTTGGCTTGCTGCTCCTGGCGATGACCGGCCCCGCGCTGGTGCGCGAGGACCGCAACCCTCTGAAGGAGGTCGTGGCCGTTGTCGTCGATCAAAGCGGCAGCCAGACGATCGGTGAACGTCCCGCCCAGACGGAAAAGGCTCGCGTAGAACTTGAGAAAAGCCTCAACGCGCTCGGCAATGTCGAAGTGCGCATCATCGAAAGCGGGCGCACGGATAGCGACGCCGACGGCACAAGGCTGTTTACGGCATTGAACGCGGGGCTCTCCGATGTGCCGTTGGAACGCCTTGGCGGCGTCTTCATGATCACCGATGGTGTCGTCGACGATATTCCAGCGGACGCGAGCGCGCTCGGCTTCAAGGCGCCGCTGCACGCGCTCATCACCGGCCATGAAGGCGAGCGCGACCGGCGGATCGAGCTGCTAGAGGCGCCGCGCTTCGGGATAGTCGGCAAGGACCAAACGATCGAGTTGCGGGTGTTGGACACGGCGGAGACCAGCGACCCTGTCGTGCTAAAAGTTCGCCGCGACGGCAATCCTGTGGCAACCATCGTCGCGACGCCCGGCGAACGCCTTCGCGTGCCGGTCAAAATCGAACATGGCGGCCCAAATGTCGTCGAGCTCGAGGTCGAGGCCTTGCCGGACGAACTGACCGCGATCAACAACAAGGCGGTGCTGACGATCGAGGGCGTCCGCGACAAATTGAAGGTTTTGCTCGTTTCGGGGGAACCGCACGCGGGCGAGCGCATGTGGCGCAATCTTCTCAAATCCGACGCCAATGTCGATCTCGTGCATTTCACCATTTTGCGGCCGCCGGAAAAGCAGGATGGGACG
>DATBYR010000311.1:0-3126 GCA_036513565.1 Methylocella sp.
CGATCAGGCCATCGGGCGGGCCATAAAAACCCGGCGGATGTTCGGGTTCCGCGATACCTTCGAACCCGGCGGGAATCGGCGTCGCGTTTGGCGGCGGGGGACCAAGGACACCGAAACCGTCGAGGCTCCGACTCGGCGCGAAGGTCGCGGCTTCAACGGCTTTCATCCCGGCGCCGGCTTGCGCGTCCGCATCCTTCGCGGTCTCCCCCGACAGAGCAACGATTTTGCGCAGCATGTCCACGAACAATCCCGAAATCGGCAGGTTCGACCATGTCGTATCCGCCGTGACATGGAACAACACGATCAGTCCCTTGCCTTGCCGCACCGCAGTCACGAGCGGAGTTCCGTCCGAAAGCCGCGCCCAGGACTTGGCCGAGAGGCCGGGGTCCGGTTCGGCGAGTACCTGGCGCGAAACGGTTACCTCATCGGGGACGGCCAAGCCAAAAAATGGGCTCTCGCGGTCGAAGGGCGCAAGTTTTTTCGGGGTATCCCAGGACATCGCGCCGCCCAGTACGCGGCCGCCCCGGCGCAGCCGGACGGGAACGAGATCGCCGGAGGCCGCGGCGAGATGGGTTCCGGCAAAGCGCACGAGGATTCCGCCGTCCTCGACAAACCGCGCGAGATCGTCATGCACCTGGCCGGCCACCATGCCGACATCGGCGAGGATCATGATCGCCACATGGTCATCGAGAAGGGAGCGGATTGGATCGGTGGCGGCGGGCCTTGCCTCGCGGATGTCCGCGAAGGAGGAGAGCGCCTTCGTGAGATAATAGCTTGGCGCGAGCAGAGGCTGCGCGATGTCCGCCGTTTCGCCGCTGACGAGGCCGATCCGGCGGCGGCGCCAGCGCTCGTCGAGAAGAAAAACCGCCGCCGCGGAATGTTCGCGAGCGATTTCGAGGCGGGCGATCTCGTTGCGCAATTCGACGGGCATCTCAAAACTGGCTTGCGTCTCGTTCGCCGCGCCAAAATCGAACGATGCTTCGCCGAGCGCGAGGCCCTTGCGATCGAGCGCGCGGACAACCCCCCGCTCGGAGCCGGCAAGCTTGAAGCCGGCAACCTGGGGGCCAGAAGACGCCGCACGGAGCACCCGCACATCGAGGCGGCCGGTTTGGTTTTGCACGCCCGCGAGCGCGCGAACGGTTGTTGAATCCGTAACAACGGTGAGTTCCCTGGAAACAGCCGCAAGCTTGCCGGCGAACTCCCGCGCATGGCCGCGATCGAGTCCATCGGCGATCCAAACAATCGCGGGGTTTTTTTGACGCGCGGTGACATATTTTTCGATCGCGGAAAAAACCGACAGCCGATCGGGAACAAACGGCACGGGCTTGAGCGCCCGCAGGCGATTGAGCGCCTTGGCCGCATCGAGGGGCACGATGTCGCGGCCCGCATCCGATGTTGCCACGACGGCGGCGAGTTGCGAGTTTTGCTCCGCCGCCGCGATTCTGCGTGCGGCAGCGGCGATTCTGCGCTCCCAACCCGGCGCCGCCGGCCAGCCGTCGTCCAACACGATGAGCAAGGACCCCTCGCGCGCCGCGGCCGCGGGCAGCGGATTCAGCACCGGTCCCGCCATCGCGAAAATGAGACTGGCCGCGATCGAAAGACGCAACAGCAGCAGCCACCAGGGCGTACGCGATGCGGTTTCGTTCCTCGGGCGAAGACCCAGAATGAGCCGCAGCGGCGGAAACGGCACGACCGCCGGGCGCGGCGGCGTGATGCGCAGAAGAAAATACAAAAGCGGCAGGCCGGCGAGCGCGGCGAGGACGAACGGAAAAGTGAAAGCGAGCGGGAGGCCGGGCATCAGCGCGCGGCTCCTCGCCGGGCATGAGGAGCGGAGCCGGCATTGGCATCAAGTTGGCCCCGCAAGGCAAGCAAGGCCCCCGTGGCGGGCCTATCTGTCCGGTGCACCGTCAGGGTCCACCCCCGCCTGCGCGCCGAAGCGCCAATAGCCTCGCGATGACGGCCGAGGCGGCGGATGTACTCTTGACGGAACGTTTCCGCCTGGCCCGCGCGCAACCTTGCCGGCGAATCGACATCGACGAATTCGGTATTGCCCGAGAAAGGAAAAGTCTCTTCGACGGGATCGGCGATCATCATGAGATGGCCGCGTGCCCCGCGTGCGGAAACGCTCTCGACCGTCGCCGAAATCAGCGCCGGATCGGCGAGGAAGTCGCCAAACAGAATGGCCTGGGCACCGCGCGACAGGTTCACCGCCACGGGCAGCTCCTCCGGCGCGTAACCGGCAACGGCTTCCTGTGTCAGCAAAACGTCCGCGAACCGCTCGACGATATTTCTGACCGCGAGAGCGGGCGTCAGACCAAGAAGGCCAACCCGCTCACCGCCGCGCACGAGGAGATCGGCGGTGGCGAGGCCGAGCACGAGCGCGCGATCTATTTTCGGCTGCAACGCGAGACTGGACGCAAACCACATGGAAGGGGAGCGATCGATCCAGAGGAAAACCGTATGCGCCGCCTCCCATTCGCGCTCGCGAACGTAGAGACGGTCGTCCTTGGCGGAGCGGCGCCAATCGATCCGGCCCGCGGCCTCGCCCGCGACGAAGGGGCGAAATTGCCAAAAAGTCTCGCCCTCTCCGGCGCGCCTTCGTCCATGGACACCATGCAAGACGCTCGCGGCGACTTCTCTTGCCGCGGCAACGAGGCCGGGGAGTCGTTGCGCCATCTCGAGCGCATGATTTTGGTGGCGGCGCGCTAGGCGGCTTGCATTTTTTTCCAGAAGCCGGACCGCGGGCATCGGTCAACCAAGCCGCTTGGCCAGCCGGGCGACGAGATCGCTGACCGTCTCGCCCTCGGCCCGCGCGGCAAAGGTGAGCGCCATGCGATGCTTGAGCACCGGGACGGCGAGAGCCACGACATCGTCGAGCGAAGGCGAAAGCCGGCCGCCGAGGAGGGCGCGGGCGCGGGTTGCAAGCATCAAGGCCTGCGCCGCGCGGGGTCCGGGACCCCAGGCGATATGCTGGGTGACCGCCGGATCGCCCTCGCCGGGGCGGGCCAGACGGACGACATCGAGAATGGCTTCGATCACGCTTTCCCCGACCGGAAGCCGGCGCACCAGCCGCTGCGTCGCGATGAGATCCTCGGCGCTCATCGCGGATTTTGGCTCCGCGCTGGC
>DATBYR010000312.1:0-20606 GCA_036513565.1 Methylocella sp.
AAAGCATCATCAAGGAGTTGGCCGCCTTGCGCCGAACCCTGATTATCTCGCTTTCCGAGCTGAAAAGCCTCAAGGCGCGGATGAGCGCGGCCGTCGCCGCCAAGACGATTGCCACGCTGATTGCCACAAACCTCAGGGCACTCAAGACGAAGGCGGCGATCCGGCAGGCGATCAAGGATAACCCTGACGCACGACGTAAAGCCTTGCAGATACTCTCCGCACCTGGCGCCGGACCTGTTCTGGCCGCCGAACTGATCGGCGCCATGCCCGAGTTCGGCACACTCACCAGCCGCCAGGCCGCCAGTCTGGTCGGCGTGGCTCCGCATCCACGACAATCCGGAGAAAGGAAGCGTTCCGGCAAATGCCAGGGCGGGCGCCCAAAGATAAGACGCGTCCTCTACATGGCCGCGCTCAGCGTCATCAAGGCAAAGCGCCGGCCACTTTGCGCCTTCTATGAGAAGCTGCGCGCCAACGGAAAATCCTTCAAGGTCGCGATCGTCGCCATCATGCGAAAGCTCATCGTCACGTTGAACGCAATGATCAAAGCAGGCATGTCATGGAGCGAAATACACTCCACATGAAACACAGTTGCTCAGGATGAGTGGGGCAAGCCTGCAAGAGCCGCGGCCTGTTCACGCGAGTGGGTCCGGGCGTCTGGATGCGCAGGCGATCGCGGTGCGCTCGGCCTTTGCCAGGCATTAAAAACTGCTGGGCGTGCGGGAGACTCATTAACGGCAGTTGGTTAGGCCGGACGCCTCGGCGTACAGGCGTACATATGAATCCCGCGCCTACCGCCCCTCGCCTGCTTCCCAAAGCGCTTCGAGGCCCACGCGATAGGTTGGAAAGGCGAGTTTTACGCCTAATTCGTCTTTCAGCTTGCGGTTCGACGCCCGTTTGTTATCGGCATAAAAGCTCCGTGCCAAAGAGCTCAGACCGGCGGTTTCGATATCCTGTACGGGCGGCGGCTCGATTCCCATCAGCATCGCGGCGTATGTGATGACATCTTGCGGCGGCGCCGGCGCGTCGTCGGTCACATTGAAAACATCGCCCGGACCCTTGCCGGCCGCGGCCGCGGCAATCGCGCGAGCAATATCCTCGACATGGATGCGGTTAAAAACCTGGCCGCGCTTGACGACGCGCTTCGCGGTGCCTGCCTTGAGATTAAGGAGCGCATTGCGGCCGGGGCCGTAAATGCCTGCCAGGCGCAGGATGTAGACCTTTTTGTCAATCTCCTTGCCGATCGCGGCCCAGGATTTCTCGACCTGAAGCCGCGCCAGCGAACGTTCCGAGGAGGGCGCCGGGGTCGTTGTTTCATCGACCCACTCGCCGCGCGTATCGCCATAGACGCCGATGGTCGAGAGATAGATAATCGTCTGCTGGCGTCGGAGGCTGGCGATGCGGTGGCCAAACCGCGCCAGCACGGGATCGGCCGAGACGCCGGGCGGGACCGAGACGAGGACAACATCGGCCGAGGCGACCCGCTCGTTGATCCCCGCGCCGTCATGTTCGGGGCCGAACACGAAGGTCTCGATATTTTCGCTCGCCAATGCCTCGGCTTTGGCGGGCGCGCGCACGGTGCCCGCGATGGCATCGAACGAACTTCCCGAGTGGGCAATAAAATGACGCGCGCAATAGCCAAGACCGAATGCGAAGAGATTCATGACGGCCGGCCCTCCTTCAATTCGGTCGCTCTCGCGGTCATGGCTCCGGCGGCCATTGCGGCGCCCGTTGCCGCCACCCATTCGGCTTCAACCGTTTCGTCCGTCTCGCCGGGGCGCCAGCGGCGTTCGAATTCAGCCAGATCGCCCACCGAAACGAGCCGGCCGAGCGCCCAAACCGCCATCGCCCGCACCAGAGCCGAAGGGCTTTTCAGTTTCTCACCGACTGACCCGGCGAGCGCCGGATCGCCGCTATTGCCCGCCGCGATCAAGACATTGCGGGTAAACCGGTCATAGCCGATTCGCTTGACCGCGCTCCCATTGAACAGCGCACGAAACGCGGCATCGTCAAGGCGAAGCAAATCGGCGATTGGTGGGGCGGAAAGCTCTTCCCGCGCGCAAAGCTTCGCTTCCCGCGCCGTTGCCGCGTACTTGTTCCAGGGACAGACCGCAAGACAATCATCGCAGCCAAAAATGCGATTTCCGATCAGCGCCCGGAACTCGCCGCCGATATGGCCCTTGTGTTCGATGGTGAGATAGGAGATGCAGCGGCGGGCATCGAGCACATAAGGACGCGGAAAAGCATTAGTCGGGCAGATGTCGAGACAAGCATGGCATGTGCCGCAATGATCCGATTCTGGCTGGTCGGGCGCGAGCGGCAGATCGGTAAAGATGGAGCCCAAAAACAGCCAGGAGCCGAGCTCGCGCGAGACCAGATTGCTGTGCTTGCCGGCCCAGCCGAGACCCGCCGCCTGGGCCAGCGGCTTTTCCATGACCGGGGCGGTATCGACGAAGACCTTGACGCTGGTTCCCTTGGCTTGCACGACGAGCCACGCGGCGAGCAGCTTGAGCCTTCCCTTGATAAGGGCATGATAATCGCGGCCTCTCGCGTAAACGGAGATATTTCCGGCCGATTTCCGCGCAAGTGCGGCAAGCGGATCGCCAGCCGGGCCGTAATTCATGCCAAGCATGATAATGCTCGCGGTCTCGGGCCACAGTTTGCGCGGATCAGAACGCCGCGCTTGCGTTCCGGCGAGCCAGTCCATGGAGCCCGCCGCGCCGGAGGCAAGCCAGGATCTGAGTCTTTCCGGCGCATCGGGAATGGCGTCTGGATGGGTGATGCGGCAGATGTCGAAGCCGCGCGCGCGCGCCTGCTCCCGCAATTGCGCCATGAAATCCGCGCCTAGAAATCGAGATCCTCGTAGATCGGGTTCGGACAGAACCCTGGCAGCCGGTCCGCGAGCAGGGGGCGGAACGACGGGCGCGATTTTACCCGGGCGTACCAGAGCTTTGCCGTCTCGTTCGCTTCCCATGGCACGTCGCCCAGAAAATCCACGCAGGAGAGATGCGCCGCGGCGGCGAGGTCGGCATGCGAAAGCCGGTCACCGGCGAGCCAATTCCGGTTTCCCGCCAGGTATCCTATGTAGCGCAAATGGGTGCGGATATTGACCCGCGCCGCATGCACGAGATCCATGTCGGGGCCGCCGCCGCCCTGCTCGCGCGGCATCAATCGCTTATAGACCTTTTCGGTGATGAGCCAATTCGTTACTTCATGGAAGAATTTTTGGCTGAACCAATCGAACAGCCGGCGCACCTCCGCGCGGGAACCCGGATCCTCGGGCAACAACCGGTGCCTGCCCAAGGCGAGACCGCGCGTCTCGTCGAAATATTCGGCGATCGGACCTGGGCCCGAGACGACCGTTCCGGACTCTTCAACGAGAACCGGCGTTTGCCCGGCCGGATCGAGGATGAGGAAATCCCGTCTGCGCTCGAACACTTTTTCTTCGATGAGTTCCGGCTTGATGGCATATTCGGCCAGGAGCAGCCGGACGAAACGCGAATGCGGGCAAAGCGGATGATGATATAGCGTGATCATTCGGCTTCATGTTCGGAGGCAATCGGGATCGGGACGGACAACCGCGATAGCTAAAGGTTTATGCAAACCGGCGTGGCACCGTTCGGGCCATGGAAGGAGAAATCCCAACTTAAGGTAAAAACATGGTAAACGCCGCGTTTTCCCGGCCGGGTTTGAGTTGGTGGGATTGGCGAGGCTTCGGACTACGGACGAGAGCGGGCCAGCCACGCGCGAGACCGGGACGCCCTGGATCGCTCTTTTGGGGCCGCTTGCCGCAATCGATGACGCAGGTCATGCTCTTGGCACGACATCGACCTGCACATCGACATCCTGCTCGCGCGAGCCGAGGATAATTCCGAGGTCGTGAATATGCCCACGGATTTCAGCGCGCTTGGCGTGAAGGGCCAAAATTATATGGCTATCGGTCATGCACCGAATTTAGGTGGAACACGATTCACTTCTTGTGGCAGTTGCGCGGATATTTAGCCTTTGTAATTACAGCCAATGAATGGGTACTCACGGGACTTTTTGTGCCAAACACCTACTATGCCTTGTTGTGTGGTCATTTTCTGTTGGACGTCGTTCTGAATATAAATGTCACTGCTAAATGTGTGTTCGGTACCATAGAGTGGAATTCCTGTTATCACATAGCCATGCTCGAACTCTTGATATTGGATTGTTCCATTATTTGGCTCGCAATACCATATTCTGCACCCGATGTCCTCCCATTCCGTTCTATTTTGTTTCCACAGCTTGAATATACCGCCCCTAGGTCCATTACAATTTAATTTAAGTTCAGATCTAATTTTATCGTCGTCGAAAAGCTCATCGCCTTTGCTCAAATTTCGATCAGAAAAAATGGCAGAATTCTGTTTATCAATTTTCAGACGAATTATTTTGTTCGCTGGTTCCAAATATATAACGATTCCATTTTGATGGAATTCTATATAAGAAGAGGTTGCTATCTGTATGTTACGAGCATTCCCAATCTTTGGATATGCTTCATATATAGACTCGATAGGTGGAAACTCTATTCTAGTTTCTTTAAGCGTATACAAATAGCGGCGGTCAACATAATTAAATGCAACGGCACCCCATGCGACCAAGGCCGCCATGATCGGGATAAGCGATCGGGTTCTAGATAATGTGACTGAGGAGTTTTGCTTGCCCATGGCCTGTTCCTTAGGCCGATGGTATGCAAGCGCAGCATAAATTGCCGCTACTGTCGCCGCCACAGTACTGATTAGCGTGCACCAATCCGTCATGGTCATGCGCGCGATTATAATAGAAAACTTCGCTCCTGCCGAATATTCCATGGCAGGCATCGTTACCCCGGCCGTTAGAATTCTTGTGGCAATTGCGCCATAATACCGGGGAAATATCGGCGCAGCCGCAGCCCTTCGCCAAACGTTTCACCGTGCGCCGAGGCCCGCAAGCAGCACGGCCAGGATGCCGGTAACGAAAATGCCGTCGAATGTCCCTGCCCCGCCGATCGAGGCTATCGGCGCGCCGAGGCCATGCAGCTTGTCGAGATTGAGCAGATCGGCGCCGATCAGCGTGCCAAGGCTTCCGCTGACATAAGCGAGCGGCCCGGCGAAACGCCGCGACAGTAACAGCGCCACGACCGCCGTGACGAGGGGCGGCGCAAGGACCGGCACCGCTATGCCGACGCCGGGAACGGGGAAGGCAAGACGATTAACAATGACGACCACAATGACGGTCCCCACGGCGCCAAGAAGCCAAATCCGGTTGCGCGCGAGCAAGTAAATCGAAAGCAGGCCCGGAATCACGGCCCCGCCGACATTGACGGCGATGATTGTGCCGGGCCAGTCGGCCACGACCGGCACGACGTAACGCATGCCGAAGAAATCGATCACCTCGTCTGACGCAACGCGCGCCTCCGCAAGCTGCACTACCGGGATGTTGATATAACTGCCGAGGAGCGAACCAAGAAGAACCAGCATGGCCACGCGGGAGTCGAGGCCGATGCGCAAATAGGCGTAACGCAGCAGTTTGAGCTGGAGGAGAACGAACAGAGCGAGCAAGACGCCCGCGAAGATCGCGTAGAAGATCAATGGCAGGGGAAAATAATTTAGATGGTGATGCATCGAAACCTCGCCTCTCACACCCTCGGCACGACGTCGACTTGTACGTCGACGTCCTGCTCGCGCGAGCCGAGGATAATTCCGGCGACCGGGGAAATATCGGCGTAGTCGCGGCCTTTCGCCAGAACGATATGATCGTTACCGATCATCATCGCATTGGTCGGATCGAGGCCGGCCCAGCCGCGCGCTTCGCCGCACCAGAGCGATACCCAGGCGTGCATCGCATCGGCGCCTTCGAGGCGCTCCTTGCCGGCGGGGGGAATGGTGCGGATATAACCAGAAATATAGGCGGCGGGGAGGCCGATGCCGCGCAGGCCGGCGATCATGATATGGGCGAAATCCTGGCACACCCCGCGCCGCTTGCCGAAGGCTTCCGAAAGCGGCGTCGAGACCACGGTCGCTTTCGTGTCATATTTGAAATCGGCCTTGATCCGCCGCATCAATTCCTTGGCGCCTTCGAGGACCGGGCGCCCGGCCGGAAAGCTTTCGCGTGCATAATCGGACGCCGGCTCGAAGCGCGGAGCCAGGCGGCTTGGATGCAGGAAATGGGCGGGCGAGTCCCTGTCGAAGAACGTGCTGGCAAAGGCTTCCTCCCGCACAATTTCGAACTCCGGTGTTTCGCTTATGTTCAGCGGCTCGCTCCGGTCGATCTCGACGCTTGTCTTGGCCTCCACGATCAGTGTGCGATGCGCGGTTTCGATCGTAAGAAAAGTGAGTCGGTTGCCGAAAAAACACATCCGCTCGATCGTTTGCGCGGGCGCGGGGGTAACGCAAAGCTCGCTCGAAAGCACTGTTTGTCCAGGCCCATCCGTCGGCAGAAGCCGCAGCGCGCAATGCGAGAACGTCACGGCCGAGCCGTATTCGTAAAGCGTCAGATGCCGGATATCGTAGATCACGCGAGGCCGCTCGACTTGTCGGCCCGGGCAACATGCGGACCTTGCAGGAAATAGCGCGCGGCGATCGCGTCGGCGAGGCCGAGGAGGCTCTGCTCGAAGCCGAGAATCTTCTCGTTGTCGAGGCTTGAGGCGGTTGCGGTCGCGATTTCGGCGGCGAGTTGCAGAATCAAGCGGCGCGGCGCCTCGAGCATTCCATCGTCGCTGAGCAAGGGCAGAGTTTCAAGATGTTCGTCGACCCGCTCGACCTGGAAGGCAACCGAGCGCGGATTGAACGAATCGAGCACGACCATGTCGCGAACCGGATTGAGCGCCACGCCCATCAGATAGCGCGAACGATAGGTGATCTGCGAGTCGACGAGATCGAGCACGACGTCGAGATCGTCGGCCGGCGCGTCGCCGCTCGCGAAATGGCGGGCAAAGCGGCAAGTATCAATGCCGCGCTCGATGCGCCGCCCGGTATCGAATACGCGCCAGCCGGCGCCGCGATTCATGTTTTCCTGAGCCAAGCCGGAGATCGCCGCGATTGTCCGCAAGGCCGCGTCGGCACGCTCGAAAGTCTCGGCTTCGGCGAGCGGCCCCGGCACATCGATGGAAAGATTTTGATTGAGATCGCCGATAAGCCGCCAGGTATCCGTCGAGAGCCGTTCGCGAATGAACGACGCGGCGCGGCGCGCATCGCGCACGAGCGACAGGGCCGAGCCATAGTCCTCGTCGCCATGCAGGGCAATCGCGGCTAGCGCCATGGCGCCGGAAACCGCCTCAATCGGCGCCGCGTGCCAGGCAACGAGCAAGCCCGTGAGCTTGGATACCGCCGATCCAGGATTGGCGATCCCGGCACCGGTCTCGATCATCCGGCCGGCGAGGCAGCGGATGAGCCGCAAGGTCGCTTCCGAGCGCTCGAGATAACGCCCGAGCCAAAAGAGATTGTCCGCGGCCCGGCTCGGCAAGGTGCCCATGATGCGGCGGATGCGAACGGTCTCGCCGGTGGGCAGCAAGCTGATCATCGCGACAGGCTTGTCGGCGAGCACCCAGACATCGGCCGATTGGACCCCCTCGCCCATCGACACGGCGCGCGCGTCGGCGCGGCCGGAAATGCGGCAGAACCCGCCTGGCATGATGTTCCATCCCTCCGGCGTGCGCGCCGCATAAACGCGCAGAACGAAGGGCCGCGGCTCGATCCGGCCATCGTGCCACACCGGAGTCGTCGAAAGATTGACGACTTCCTGACCGACGAAATCCACGCCGCGCTCGGCCATGGCGGCGGCAAGCCGGCTCTTCGCTTCCGCGTCGAGCGCCGCGCCGACGAGTGGCTGGTTGCGGGCAAAGCCGAGGACCGGATTGCCGAAGGCACCGGCAATCGCAAGCTCGTCCATGTCGGCGATGACGGACCGGCGCGCTTGGCCCTGGCCGCACCACCAGGTTGCGATATTCGGCAGGCGGAGGCCCTCGCCTAGCAATGTGCGGCAGAGTTTTGGCATGAAACTCATCATCGCGGGCGCTTCGAGCACGCCGGACCCGAGCGCATTGGCGATGACGACGCCGCCCTCGCGCAGGGCATCGACAAGACCCGGCACTCCCAGTCGCGAACGGGCGTTGAGTTCGAGCGGATCGGCGAAATCGCTGTCGATGCGCCGCCAGATCACGTCGGCGCGCTTTAGCCCGGCGATGGTGCGGACATGCACCTTGCCGTCGCGCATTGTCAAATCGCCGCCTTCGACCAGCAGAAGCCCGAGATAGCGGGCCAGGTAGGCCTGCTCGAAATAGGTTTCGTTAAAAGGGCCCGGCGTCAACAGGCAGATACGCGGGTCCGAACGCTGCGCCATCGAGGTGAGGCCGACGCGGAACGCCTCGAAGAACGGCGCGAGCCGCTCGACATTCATATCGCGGTAAAGGGCCGGGAATGCGCGGGCCAGGACAAGCCGGTTGGCAAGCGCGTAGCCGGCGCCCGATGGCGCTTGGGAACGGTCGCCAAGGACCCACCAGCGGCCATCCGGCCCGCGCCCGATGTCGGCGGCGTAGATATGCAGGAATTTGCCGCCCGGCGGTTTCACCCCATGCAAGGGGTGCAGAAACTCGGGGCTACCGGTGACGGCGGCGGCGGGCAAGTCCCCCGCGGCGATCAACCGGCCCTCGCCGTAAATATCGGCTAAAACCAGTTCCATGAGCCGCGCGCGCTGTTCGATCCCTTGCGCGATCTCGCGCCATTCGCCGGCCTCGATGAGCAGCGGAACATGCGAGAGCGGCCAGGCGCGTTCGCTCGTATCCCCATAGGCGCGATAGGACACCCCCGTGTCGCGAATATGCCGGTCGGCGGTGGCGAAGCGCTTGCCGATATCGTCGGCGCCAAGATCCATCAGCGCGGCGAGAAACCGCAGCCAATGCGCGCGCGGGCGCCCATCCGCGCCGATGAATTCGTCCGGGATACCCGGCAGCGGCTTGTACCCGGCCGCGAGCTCGGTCATCCGCCGGGCCGCGTCGAGATCTGCTTGGACCTGGTCCGGTGCGCTTAGGCTCATCTATGATTGCTTGGGCCAGAAGGATTTTAGGATCGCCGCATCCGTCTCAATAGTGGCGGCGCCGATGAGATCGAGACAATAAGGAACCGCTGGAAAGACCGCATTGAGGCAGGTTTCGATCGACGCCGGTTTGCCCGGCAGATTGATGACGAGACAAGGCCCGCGATGCGCGGCGATCTGGCGCGATAGAATCGCGGTCGGAACCTGCTTCAGGCTTTCCTGGCGCATGAGTTCGCCAAAGCCAGGCAATATGCGCGGCGCCGCCGCCGCGGTCGCCTCCGGTGTCAGGTCGCGCGGGGACGGTCCGGTGCCCCCAGTGGTCAGGATCAAATCGCAATGCTCCTTGTCGGCAAGATCGATCAGCGTGTCGCGCACCGACTCGAAACCGTCCGGAACGATCTTTCGCACGATTTGAAAGGGGCTTGTCAGGATCTTCGTCAGATAGGCGACGATGGCCGGCCCGCTTCGATCCTCGTAAATCCCGATGCTGGCGCGGTCGGAAGCCGTGACGACCCCGATGATCGCCGCGCGCATTGTCTCGTCCGCCATAGCCAAGCCTTCCGCCGCTCCGGGTCTCGCGGGCGCAGTGTAGTGGATCTGAACGGGTTTTTGAACCGGCGCGGCGCCCGGGCAAGATCGCGCAATCGTACACTGTTTGCAATAGATCATGTATAACCCACATCGAGAAGCCGATATTCAAAATCAAGGATAGAAATGCTATGCTCGGATAACCGTATCCGAGGAAAATCCATGCGCGGCACCGACAGTTCACGCCAACAATTCAGTAAAATTGCGTCTCGCGGCTTTCAGGGCCGGATGACCTTGACCGGGCAAGGGCTCGTTCTCGGCGCCGGAACCTTGCTGGCGAAACTGGACGACAAGCCCTTCCAGTCGAGGCCGATCAGGAGCGGATCTTGACGCTTCTTTCGGTCGCCTACGGGCATGAGGTGCCGCTTGCGGTTTTGGGATCGCTTCGCCGCGTGGCAAAACACTGGCACGGCGGCGACAAGAGTCTTGCCGCGATTCATCTGGCGCAGATGGGCTTGCCGGACATCGGCGAGGACGCCGCATATCGCTTGGCGCTGGCGGCGGAGCTGATCGACGCGGGCGTCGCGCCTCGCGAGCTCGCGCGGGAGCTGGGGCTGAACCCGGTTCAGTTTGACGTAAGCAAATACGACGAGAATCAGCCGCGCGTGCCAGCTGGTAGCGGACGGGAAAGCGGTCAATGGACATCGTCTGGGGATGCCGCGGGACCGGCGCTAACCGAGGGAAGATCGGCAAGTGCGAATGCGGACGACATTAATCATTTGAACGACCTTCCAAAGGATGCGGTCGTTGTCACTCGGCCGGATGGGACGACGATTGACGATCCATCATCCCCGACCAAGAAGCTTATGGCTCCGCAGCGTGCAAATTTTCAAGAGGTCTATGCGGCTGGGAAGCAACTCGCCGCTAATCATTTCTGGCAGGACGTAGTGCCAGCCTATGAGGCGCTTCATCATTTCGGGACTTATGATTTCCAGCGAGATAAAGCGACGAACACCCATTTTAAGGATTATGTCAATGCAGCCAATTACGCTGTGGGCGTTTATATGGCGGGAGTAGGCTACGGAAAATGGGAAAGCGTCAAGATTGCCCAGACCTATGGTTTTCTCTTTTCATCCAAAAAATACGATGACAACGCAAGAGATTGGACCGAGAGGGCTGGGATGACGCCCATCAAGGAGACTGGCGGTAGAAATGTGGAGGTACTTCAAGTGGATCGCCGCCGCCGCCGTCTTGCTGGCCTTAGCTGTGGCCACACCAGAGGCCGTCAAGCTCGCTTACCTGCTCTCGACGCCTTTGGAATGCGGCGAGGAAGTGGGTACGACGATAGGCAATACACGCGGTGACGTCGTTGCGGAAAATCTACGAGTCTGCTTCGGCCTCGGGGCGTTCGTCGACTATTCAATCACGCTTCACACAAGGGAGTCTGAAAAGGCAATGAAATTGGTGGAATATGATCCGAGTTCGGACGCGATGGCCCCTGTCACACTGCGCTGGATCGACAACGATACGCTTACCGTCGATCTCGGCAATGTGCGCTCAGTATGGTCGAAGGTCGATGAGGTCGGTTCCATCCATATCACCTATTCTTACACCAAGGGGAAAACGCGCTTTTGGTAGGATTTAAGGGTGCGGTGTCTAAAGCGCTAATGAAAACCCTTCGCTGGCTTGAATGGACAGCTTTCGCCGCGAGTGCGGCGTCGGGTCCTGCATTTATGTGTTTTGCCCGGACCTAATCAAACCTTGCAGAATTGCCCGCGGGAATTTTGCCAAAGTTGGGCGCGGCGATCTGGTCGAGGGTCAGGTGCGGGACTGCGGGATCATCGAGTCCGCCGCCGATTTTGCGCGAGCCGGGTTTGCGCTGGATTGACGACGATCACTTGAACGTCGATCCCGGCAAAGTGCGATCGCTCACCCCCGCAAATCCGCCAACTTGGCCGCGTTACTTATGGCGACGCCGAGCCCAGCCTCGAATAGAGCACTCAATCGAAGCCGTTCAGTTCATCTCCTATACGGCTGCGGACGCCCGCTCCGGCGCCGCGCTTCAGCAATTTGGAACCTACGATTTCCAGCGGGACAAAGCGACAAACACCTACTTTGACGAATATGTTCCTGCCGCCAATTATGCAATCGGTGTCTATATGGCGGGGGCAGGCCACAACTTAGCAGCAACGTATGTAATCGCTCAAGGATACGCCATGGGGCATTCGTCCAACTGGTACAAATACTGGAGTAGGGGGAGACCCTGGATCAAGAGCGGTTGGGAGGATGCCCATGCTGGCTATTGGAAAACGAGATGAAACGCGGCAGGGTCGCCCTTTTGGCTGTCCTATTCATTGTCATTGTGCTGGGCGTGATCGCATGAGAAGTCCTGCCAGTTGCGTATTTTCTTATCAGGATCGCAATGGAGCCAGCGGAGTGGGGGTGTGACGAGGGACCCGTGACGGACCAACGCTCCACCAATGCGCGGGGCGACGTTGTCGAGGAATATATCAAGGCCTGTACAGGTTTTGGAACGGTTGTCGATTACTCCATCGTGTTGCAGGTTAGAGGCGAAAAAAAACGACGACATTGGTCGAACACGATAGGCTCTATTACGAATATCCAAAGTTTCGCTGGATCGATGACGACACGCTCAGCATCGATCTTGGCAAGGTCGAATGGATCTCTCGGAAGGTCGACAAGGTCGGGTCGATCCGTATCACCTATTCCTACACGAAGGCCGGGACAAGCTGGTGGTAGGATCATCAACCCGCCACGGGAAATTGAAAGGGGCTCGGACGACGCTGCCAAGGAACGTCGCGATAAAAATGCGTAAATATTTCAAGCTCATCGTCCTTTACGCCGTGTCATTGGTTGTTTTCGGTTTTGGCCTGCTGCTCTTTTTCTTGGCTCTCCTAATTTCGAATAGTTGCGATGATGCGGCTGGCGAAACAGCACACAATTCGCGCGGCGATATTGTCAAAGAAAGGTTGACGATTTGCACCGGCGTAGGAACCGTGATCAATCATCCGTTATTCTGCTGCCGCTAAAACCCTCATTTGTCTGGAAAACGATTACCTTGACGGAATATGAGCCTGTCAGCGACTCGTCTCCTGTGTTTCAATGGATCGACAATGACAGACTGACAATCGATCTCGGTAAGGTCCACTTCGTCTGGTCGAAGATCGATATGGTCGGCTCCATCCGTATAACCTATGCCTACACCAAGGCAGGAACAAATTGACGCTGAGTTAAGCGCGCATGCCGAAGAGAGTGGCAATGAATCGCCGTCGCTCGATCGAATGGATCGCCTTTGCGGTCAGTACCGCCGTCATTCTATACGCTGGCTACGCCGCCTTCGATTATACGTTGGGCCCTGGGTTTGATAATTGCGTGAGTGCGCGTGACACACCGGTGACGAGCGAGCGCGGCGTCCGGGCCGAGGCGATGGCGCGCTATTGCACCTTCTTCGGGGTGCCGAATGAGAGGCGGCTTGGCCTGCGTCTCTCCGATGACTCGGGCGATTCAGTGCTAGTCTACTATGAATCCAGGAACCACCGGGATGCCCCTGTCTTGCGCCGGCTCGACGAGGTTCATGTGAGCCTCGATCTCGGCGAAGTAACTTGGCTTTCCCCCCAAATCGATCATCTCGGCCACGTCAAGATCAGTTACACTTACTAGCGGCGCCGAGCCGAGCCTCGAATAGATCATGCCCGAACGCAGCCTCTTATCACGCGTCTTGCGCGCCTTTGGGCGCCTGCTCCGGCGCTTCATAATCGGGCTCGGCGCGCTGATTCTCGTCTTCCATTATTTCGGCGATTGGATCCTTGCCGTCTGGCCCTATCCAGCCTGTTCGGAATGGCCAAAATTGAGCCTGGCAAATGCCCAGGGCGACGTCGCCGAGATCGCGATCCGTGGCTGCATACTTGGGTTTATCAACCGGCAATATCTGATCCGCGTGCGCCCGGCGAACGACTCATCCGCCAAGCTCGTCGTACGTTTCAAGCCAAAAGATCTGCCCGCGCTGCATTGGCTCGACGAAGAGCACTTGCAGGCGGATCTCGGCCAGGTCACCTCCATATCGCCTCAGATCAATCAAGCCGGGCCTGTCCATATCACCTTTACATATGGCGGCGCCGACCCGTCCCTCGATTAAAGAAGGGGCGATCCGCCAGGGCCTCTGCGTGCCGCGGCGCATGGGGGATGCGCAGGCGGGAGTGCCGACTGCCAAACAGGCGAAAAAGCTTCTTTTCGATTACAGATTCCGTAAATAAACCTAGTACCAACGGACAGGAGGTAAAAGTGTCGTCTGCTATCTTTAAAACGATAAATGCATTAGAAAAATCCCGTCTACATTTCTATATCGAAAGGACAAGACCAGACTCGCTACGATTGAATGTGGCTTTGGTCGGGGAAAGAATTGAGATTGAAGTATTTGAGGATGAGCATCTCGAAATTTCGCGCTTTCGCGGCGATGAATCCGTGGAGGGTGGAGAGGAGCTGCTGAGGCAGATGTTGAGCACCCTTTAATACGATCCGGACCAGCCCCGTGTACCGGCGCGAAAGCGGCGGCCTAAAGCGGGAACGCCGCTGATTGAGGAAAGATCGGCATCCGGAGCGGATTCCGGCAAAGTCAACCGGGTGCACGTACTTCCCAAGGATGCGATCGTTGTCATGCGGCCGCATGAAACGGCGATATCTCGTGCCGTCACGAATTGGGCGGAGCCGCGCGGTTCCGGCGTGGCGCGTCTCCAGCACAATGGACACGTGGTTCTGCGGCGCGGCGCGCGCGGCCGCCTTCATCCGGCGCTTGGCTATCACCCCAAAATACCAGTCTGGCTCGCCGGACCGGCGCCAGCGAAGGCTTGGGGCAAGACGGACAACGCCGCCTTCTTGACCCCATCCCTCCGCGACAGCAAAAGACAAGACCCCGGCGGTATGATAGACGAAAACAGGAGCGGCCAGGCTTGCCACTAACAAACCGGTTCAAGCGGTCCCGCCGCGCCGCTCCATTTCAATTTGCACCACACCATCGCGCGCTTCGTTGCGATGAATCCAAGAATCTGCACCGCGGTTCCTGACTGAACGGTTCCAATAGGATGATTATAGATTCTCGATCAATTGATGATTCAACTTCATTCCAAACAGATCTCTGCATTATTGGTGCCGGAGCGGCGGGAATTTCGATTGCTCTCGAATTTTTGTCAAAATCGTACAATGTCATTCTTTTAGAAAGTGGGGGCCTCCGTTCAGATCCAATGACGCAGTCCCTGTATGACGGCAAGAATGTGGGTCTAACCTACGACAGACTGGATGAAGCCCGAAGCCGATATTTCGGGGGCAGCACCAATTGCTGGGGCGGCCATTGCAGGCCCCTCGATTCCCTGGATTTCAAAAAGCGCGATGGAGTTCCTAACAGCGGATGGCCCTTCGGCAAGGAAGAATTGCATCGCTACTATGAACGCAGTCATTCGCTCTTGAAACTCGGGGTATTTGACTATGATGAGGGCAAATGGTCACAAAAAATGGCGAAGGACCATTTATTCCTCTTCCCGCTCGATCGGCGGAGCCTAAACAACGTCATCAGCCAAATCAGCCCGCCGGCCAAATTCGGAGATATTTATCGGGCACAGCTAAGTGGAGCAGGCAACATAAAGGTCATGCTATTCTCAAATGCGACCGAAATCCAAACGAACGACACAGCAACGACGGTAACCGGAGTTCGGGTGAGGACGCTTAACGGAAAGAGTTTTACAATATCCGCAAGAATTGTTGTGTTGGCTGCCGGCGGCATCGAGAATGCGCGCCTCCTGCTGCTTTCGAACCAAACTCAAAAGATGGGACTAGGCAACGGGCGCGATCTCGTTGGACGCTATTTCATGGACCATCCGCGCATTCGCTCAGACATTGTACGGATAAACGCCCAGCAGCGTCATCGACGGCTTTACGATCAAACAATGGTTCTCTCGCGCGCAGGGTATTTTGATGGGGACGCTCGCATATCGGCCCATGTCGCGCCGACATCCGAGTGCCAGAGGAAATTATTAATCCCCAATTCCAGAACCTACCTCGCCGCGCGCTACGCGAGTGGAATGTCCAAGGCGTATTTGGCCTTAAGAGCAATTTCGAAGCTGGTAAAAGGCCGTGCGCGTTTCGGATATCCATTTGGAGATATGGCGCGCGAGATTATCCGAGCGGTGCCGAGCATCGTTGTAAATGCTCCTCAAGCAATTCTCGGCATTCTCGATGTACATTTGAATCCAGGCTTCGTGAAACGGGATTTCGAGCTTACGACAATCATCGAGCCGATCCCAAACTACGAGAGTCGAGTCACCCTTTCGCCGGCATGTGACCGACTCGGACTCAATCAAGTTAGGGTGGATTGGCAATTGACTGAGAAAGACAAGCTGCATTTTATCTCGCTCCGCAAACTGCTTACCGAGGAAATGACAAGGCAAGGTGTGCTTCAGTTCGCCGGCGAACCAGTGGATCTGGCGGAAATCTGGCCAAAAAATATTGCGGGCTGCTGGCATCACATGGGGACAACGCGGATGGACTCTGATCGGACGAAAGGTGTGGTCGATGCCAATTGCAGAGTGCACGGCATTTCCAATCTTTTCGTTGCGGGGAGTTCGGTTTTTCCCACAGTGGGCAGCGACATGCCAACGATTACAATCGTGGCCATGGCGTTGCGCCTGGCTGGCGAGCTTGAAGCAACCTTGGATCACGCGGGTGGGGAATGAAATTGTGGCTCGAAAATGTGGGCGTTCACGCCGGTCAGCCGCTGGTGTAATCCGCGCTCCGGTCAAATTGCGTGCGCCCCCGCCAAAAAGGCGTGGGGGTCGATCCGGGGACGCCGGACATTCCATGCGCGTAAACTTACCCGTCGGTGCCGACCGGCTGTTGGCGATGCAGCAGTCTGCGCGTGGGTAATCTTGAAGTATTTGGTGGACGTGTCCCCACCGGACATCGCCCCACTTGGCAAGTCAATCGGCTATTGTCAGGTCACCGTTCACCAGCAGCGCCTTACCCAGTGCCCGCCATAGGGCCCCCGAACCCAATGGCGCCCGCAGCCAGTTCCGTAGACGCCGCCATGCCAGCCGCCGTAACGGTAGCCGCCGCCGTGCCAGCCGGTACGATGATGCCAGCCGCCGCCGTGCCAATGGCCGCCGTGATGCCAGCCGCCACCGTGCCAGCCGCGAGCGGATGCTTCGCTGGGGGTGAACAGCAACACGCCGAGTGTCGCGGCGGCGCAAAGGACCATAAATTTATGCATTGGACGCCTCCCATGTCCGGGCATTATAGCTCGCGGTGAGCGAATGCGTGCAACGTCCACGAAGCACATTATTCGTGCAGCGGCAACTACGCTGATGACTGACGGCAACGAGCCGTTATGCCGCTCGATATCATTGTGGAGTCTTTAACGCGAACAACTGGGTCCGGGGCGGGAGGGCGGCTCAGCCGGGAAAGCCCGGGCGCGCGGCCAAGCGGCACGGCCGGAGGACGCGGGCAAAATATTGTCGAGAAACTGGCGCGCGCTTTTCGCCCCGGTGAAGGCAAGCGCGTGCGCTCTTGCTTTGCCGCGCGGAATTTCAAGTGCCGCGAGACAAGCGGCGCGCAGATCCATGTCGAGTACGCCAATAAGTGGCGAGTGGCGCCCCTCGACACCGCCGCCTTCTAGATGCAAGATCGACCAATTGCGATGCGGGAGGGGCGCATGGGTTGGCGCGCGGTTCAAAAGTGGGTTTACGCTCACGGGTGGTCATCGTTGTGTATCGTCGCGCCCATATTGCTGGGCTTCGGCGCGCTGAATCTGACAGCGTCCATGTTGACGCGCCAAGCCGATAGGCTCCCGCTGACTTACGAATTTCTTTCGGCGAGAGACCGCGCCGCCAGCGTGGCCGAAGTCAAGCAAATCGACGAGGACCCCGCCATGACCTTCGGGGCGAAGGACCTGCGTGGCCGAGTTTCATACGCGGTCGCCAGCGCGTTCTTGTACCTCGCCGCGGCGGCGGCGATTGTGTTTGGATTATGGGTCGTCGGCCACCGCGATAGAGCGCGGATCGCATCCGAGGCTATCCTCTTCTTCCTCTTCCTCGGATATCTCGTCGCTAGGACCCCGGCGGCTTTCGACCTATTGCGGCCGCTGGTGGTCGAGCGCATCCTGGCGGCCGCTAACCAGATGGGTCCCCCCTTCAACGTTCTCGCGAGCGGCGACGCGGACCGTTCATTGTTCATTCAAATCGTCGGGTTCTTTTTCCGTGACGTCGACAGTTTTGGCGATCCGGCGGTGACGGGTCTCGTGCGCCTGAATTCCATGATCGGCCTCATCGCGGTCGGCATGCTTCTCGCGGCCCTTGCCAGTGCTTCGGTCCGGCCGGAAAATCCACCGACTCACGAGGAACTGCTGTCGCGCCTCCGGATCATGCGAATCGTGCTCGCGTTGGGGGCCGCAGTTTTGGTCGCCGCGGTCCTCTGCAGCAAGATCCTCATCGAATGGCCGACATCCCTTCTCTCCAATTCGCAGCAAAAGGCCATTGCGCCGATCGGCGACGCGTTGAATTTGATGTTTGGAGCTTCCTGCACAATGGCCTTGATCGCGGCGCTGGGACCGGCGCTCGCCGCCTTTGTCCTGGATCGTCACGCGTTTCGCGCCGCGCGTGCCGATAATCAACAGGCCGGGGCGGCCGCGCAGGATCAAGCGCCGGTAAACGCCGCTCCAGCGCAACGATCCGCCGACGATCTCGGGTTCGCGCCATTGCCGAGCATCAGCGCCGCCATCGCGGTCTTGTCGCCATTGTTGGCATCGCATGTGCTGGAGCTGGTCGCGTCCATCGTCAAGATTTCACATGCTTGAACCGCTTCTCACCGCGCGATCGGCGACACTCGCGACAGGAAATCGACGATGGCGCGCAGCGTGACGTCCGGTCGTTCCTCTTGGGGGATGTGGCCGCAGTCGTCGATGAGAATCAGCTTCGAGCCCTGAATGAGCGCGTTCAGCTCAATTCCGATCGCGAGCGGGACGATCTTGTCTCGCCGGCCCCAAATCAAGAGGGTCGGAAGGGTCAATTGTTTATATTTTTCGATCGTCCCCTCCAAATCGTCAGGGATCATTTGACGCGCCGTTTCCAGCGACGCATGGCGACCTTCCTCGGACTCGAGGTTTTTTGCATAGGTTCGCACCATCTCCTCGGTGATACGGCGGCCATCATAAAAAGCGAAACGCAGCACGAGCCTCACGATCAATCGCGGTGGAAGGAGCGACGTCAAGAACGATCCTAGTCGCGGCGAGAACGCTGGCTGGAGGAGCCACGGGATTCGCTGCGGCAGGGCCAGACTATCGACCAGAGTCAACGACCTGATCGAGTTTCGCCGCCTTTCCATGAAATCGACGGCGATCATGAGCGCGACGCCACCGCCCATCGAATGCCCCATTAGATCGAAGTCCTCCAGGCCTTGGCTTTCGATGAATTCGAGCACCGCCCGCGCGTGATCGGCCAAGCGGTAATGATTATCCAGGCGCGGGGGCGAACGGCCATGGCCGGGGAAATCTATGCGAATGACCCTGCGATCAGGCAAGGCGAGAGGCAGGTGGCGCCAGGAAAACAGGGAAGCGCCATAGCCGTGCAAGGCCAATAGCGGTCTTCCAGAACCCGAGGATTCGAAGTTCAGAGGAATCATGAATTTGAACGGCACCTCGAATATGTCGAAAATGCCACCGGGGAAGCGCCCACGAATCGAGGCGCCGCGCGATGCGCCAAAACTTGCCGATCAACGCGGCGCCGCATTGTGTCTCCCGATCGGACAATTAAGCCCGTATCCTGCGCGCCTAAATCACCAAGAGATTTCGATCTTGCCAAAATTTCATCTGGCCTATCGATGATAATTTCCTTATCCTCAACGCCGAGCTGTCCTGTTGAAGACCACGTCCATCATGGTGACGCCAAGGCAGCAGGTCACGTGCATGGAGTAGGACGACTGACTAAGAAGCTTGAGGTCCACTGTCGCGACGATAGGCACCAATCCCGGGAACCGGACCTGATAACTTGCCGTATCTTCAACCTTTTGTCCTAGATACGGAGCCTTTCCGTTCGGACGCATCGCTGCCTCGCACAGTGGTTCTTTGGCTAAGATCGCCGGTGATTCGATTGCCATCGAGCGTAATCGATAGGACGATCTCCTTGTGAAGCCCAGCCTGCCCATCGCAAACCGTCTTGCTTTTCATGCGACGTAGATCGGCTTGAACCCTCGTTTGGCAGCTTGTCTGCTGCAAGGATTCCAAGGGTGAATTCCGGTCTTTGCCGCTGCCGCTCCACATGCCATTAAAGTCGGTCAGTTTAATCTCTGCGCTGGCCGAGTAAGGAGCGACCCACCCCGTCAGAACAGCCGCAATTCCTATCCCAAGATGCCTGCTCAATCTCATGGACATGACGCCCCGCCATCTTCATAAGAGTATCACATCGCGATCCCGTACTTAAGGGTTGGGCGGCGCGTCGCGCCTGCGGCAGGCGCGACAATTGTTCGAGATTTTAAGCAAAATTGGCTATATTCTCAAGCCCAACCTCAAATTGGTGAGCCGGATCGATGGGTGTCGAAGGGCGTGACAAGGTCAAGACGCTGGATACCGGCGCGGCTGCCTTGTCGAACCAACTGGGCAAGACGGTACAGCGGCTCCGCAAGGCCTATAATCTTTCGCTGTCGGAACTGTCCGGACAATCTGGCGTCGCGAAATCGATCATCAGCCAGATCGAGCGCAACGAGACCAATCCGACGCTCGCCACGATCTGGCGTCTCTCGCAGGCGCTCGATGTCTCGATCGAGCGGGTGCTTCGGGCGGCCGACGACGAGCCCTTTCTGGAGAAATCCTCGCGCGGCGACACGCCGATCCTAGTTTCCGACGATGGCAAGTGCAGGCTCGCCATCATCGGCTGGATCAAGACGGTCGAATGGCTGCAATGGTATGATTTTTCGGCCGATCCCGGCGGCGTGCTGGAATCGGAGGCGCATCAGCGCGGCTCCGTGGAAAGCCTGTCGGTGAGCGAAGGGGA
>DATBYR010000313.1:0-2621 GCA_036513565.1 Methylocella sp.
GTTGGGCTGGGGCGTCGGCGGCATCGAGGCCGAAGCGTGCATGCTCGGTCAGCCGCTTTCCATGCTGTTGCCGGAGGTGATTGGCTTCCGGCTGACCGGCGCGCTTGCCGCCGGGGTGACCGCCACTGATCTCGTTCTCACTGTCACGCAGATGCTTCGCCGGAAGGGCGTCGTCGGAAAATTCGTTGAATTTTTCGGGACCGGCCTCAATCATCTTTCGCTCGCCGATCGCGCGACGATCGCGAACATGGCGCCGGAATGTGGCGCGACCTGCAATTTCTTCCCGATCGATTCAGAGACGCTTTCTTATCTTGCGACTTCGGGGCGCGCGCCGTCACGCGTCGCGCTCGTCAAGGCTTACGCGAAGGCGCAAGGGTTGTTCCGGACAAGGACGACTCGCGATCCGGTCTTCACCGACACGCTGGAACTCGATCTCGGTTCGGTCGCGTCCTCGATGGCCGGCCCGAAACGTCCCGAGGGGCGCGTCGCGCTCGGCTCGGTTGGATCGAGCTTCAAAGCCGCGCTGGAAACCGACTATGGAAAAATTGGCGAGGCTGGACAACGCTATCCCGTGGAGGGCAAAAATTTCGATCTCGGGCACGGCGATGTGGTGATCGCGGCGATCACCTCATGCACAAATACCTCGAACCCGAACGTGCTGATCGGCGCCGGATTGCTTGCCCGTAACGCGGTCGCCAAAGGCATTGGCGTGAAGCCTTGGGTCAAGACCTCGCTCGCCCCGGGAAGCCAGGTGGTCGCCGAATATCTTGCCGCGTCAGGGCTGCAGAAATCGCTCGACAAGCTCGGTTTCAATCTCGTCGGCTTCGGCTGCACGACCTGTATTGGCAATTCGGGTCCCTTGGCGCCGGAAATCTCGAAAACCATCAACGGCAATGGCATTATTGCCGCGGCGGTCCTCTCCGGCAATCGGAATTTCGAGGGCCGCATTAGCCCCGATGTGCAGGCGAATTACCTCGCCTCGCCGCCCCTCGTCGTCGCCCATGCGCTCGCCGGCACGGTCGCGACGGACCTTACAGGCGAACCCCTCGGCCACGACAAGAAAGGCCATCCGGTGTTTCTCAAGGACATCTGGCCGGACCAGGACGAAATTGCTGGGATCGTCGAAAAATTCGTGACCAGAAAAGTGTTCAAGGCGCGGTACGCCGATGTTTTTAACGGTGACACGAATTGGCGCAGGGTGACGGCCCCGGCGGGAGAAACCTACAAATGGGACATGGGCTCGACCTATGTGCGAAATCCGCCCTATTTCGATGGGCTGAAGATGCAGCCGGAGCCGATGCGGGACATTCTGAACGCGCGCATTCTGGCGATATTCGGCGACAAGATCACCACCGACCATATTTCGCCCGCGGGCGCGATCAAGGAGGCTTCGCCCGCCGGTCAATATCTCGTCGAGCGGCGAGTTTCGAGGGCCGACTTCAATCAATATGGCACACGCCGGGGCAACCATGAAATCATGATGCGCGGAACCTTCGCCAATATCAGGATTAAGAATTTCATCCTCCAACAGGACAATGGCGCCGTGCCGGAGGGAGGCAACACCAAGCATTGGCCAGACGGCGAGGAAATGCCGATCTTCGCGGCAGCGATGAAATATCAGACTGAAGGCGTTCCGCTAGTCGTCTTCGCCGGCGGCGAATATGGCAATGGTTCCTCGCGCGACTGGGCGGCCAAGGGCACCAAATTGCTTGGGGTTCGCGCGGTCATCGCCGAATCCTTCGAGCGCATTCACCGCTCGAACCTCGTCGGGATGGGCGTTCTGCCGCTCACTTTCGAACCGGGCACAGGCTGGAATTCCCTTGGGCTCCAGGGCGACGAGGAGGTGACCATCCATGGACTTGGCGGCACGCTGAGGCCTCGCCAGACGATGGAGGCCGGCATCAAATATTCCGATGGCAGGGTGGAGAATGTGCCGTTGCTCTGCCGCATAGCGACTCTCGACGAGCTCGAATATTTCAACAACGGCGGCATTCTTCCCTTTGTGCTGCGCCAGCTCGCGGCCGCCTAGGTTTTCCAACCGCCTTTGCGCGCGGCGGGAGCCCTGCTAGCGCTCCCGCCCCGTCTGCCGTGCAGGGATAATCGATGGCTCGCTACAATCTCTTCGCCCTTCCAGGCGACGGCATTGGCCCCGAGGTCATGGCCGAGGCTGAAAAAATCGCGTCTTGGCTTACGCGCGAGGGCATCGTCCATTTCGAAATCGAGAAAGGCCTTGCCGGCGGCGCGGCCTACGACGCGCATGGCACCGCGATCAGCGATGCCGACATGGGCCGCGCGAACGCCGCGGACGCCGTGCTGCTCGCCGCGGTCGGCGGGCCGAAATGGGATGGCGTCCCTTACGAAGTCCGCCCCGAGGCGGGTCTTCTGCGGCTGCGCAAGGATATGAACCTGTTTGCCAATCTGCGCCCAGCAATCTGCTATCCGGCGCTCGCCGATGCCTCGTCACTGAAGCGCGAACTCGTCGATGGACTCGATCTCATGATCGTTCGCGAACTGACTGGCGGCGTCTATTTTGGCGAACCAAAACAGATCATCGACCTTGGCAACGGCCAGAAACGCGGCATCGACACGCAGGTCTACGACACCTATGAGATCGAGCGGAT
>DATBYR010000314.1:0-15087 GCA_036513565.1 Methylocella sp.
AAATCGCTTAGGATTGGATCAGTTCAGTCCGCGTCAAAGTCGACCCCATTTCAAGATTGCTTCAATAGCAGCTGCCGGTGCATCTCAATCGAAAGACCGTAACGATAAGCAAAAAACCGGATTTTTCGACAGCATCGGTCAACTCCCGTCATCGAGAACTCTGAGCCGAACTTCCGCAACTGGTCGGAAGCAGAAATTCAAACTGAGACGTTACCGGCTGCCGGCCCACTACGAAATGCGCATCACTCCGCGGCAAGATCCTGGCGGTCGAGCACCGCGAGCGCGGCGTCCAAATCCGCGATGAGATCGCCGGCGTCCTCGAGTCCGGCCGAGAGGCGCAAAAGCCCCTCCGTAACCCCCAAGGCGGCCCGCGCCTCTGGCGTCAGCCTTTGATGCGTCGTTGTCGCCGGATGGGTGATGAGGCTTTTCGCATCGCCCAGATTATTTGCAATGACAATCAGGGAAAGCCGATTTGCGAAAGCAAAGGCCGCCGGCTTGCCGCCTCTGACCTCGAAGGCTACAAGCGTGCCGCCGCCGGACATTTGCCGCTTGACGATCTCGGCCTGGGGATGATCTGGGCGGCCGGGGTAGAGAACCTTCAGAATGTGCCGGTGGCCGCTGAGGAATTCGGCGATCCGTTCGGCGCTTTGCGCCTGCTGCCGAACGCGCAAGGCAAGCGTCTCGAGCGACTTCAGGAAAACCCAGGCGTTGAACGGCGACAGGCAGGGGCCGGTCTGCTTATAAAAAGGATGAATCTCGTTTTCGATGATCTCACGGCTGCCAAGAATAATGCCGCCGAGACATCGGCCATGCCCGTCAATATGCTTCGTCGCCGAATAGACGACGCAATCGGCCCCAAGCGCAAGCGGCTTTTGCAAGATTGGCGTCGCGAAAACATTGTCGACGACAAGGCGCGCGCCGTGTTCGTGCGCGATGGCCGCGATGGCCGCGATGTCGTAGACTTCGAGACAGGGATTGGTCGGGGTTTCGAGAAACAAAAGCTTTGTTTCGGGCCGCATCGCCGCGCGCCATTTTGAAAGATCCGCGCCATCGACAAGGGTCGAGGGAACGCCAAAGCGTGGCAGCAAATCCTCGACCACATAAAGACAGGCTCCAAACATGGCGCGGGCGGCGACCACGTGGTCCCCCGCCCGGAGCTGCGCCATCAGCGCCGTCGTGACCGCGGCCATCCCGCTCGCCGTCGCGCGCGCCGCCTCCGCACCTTCGAGCAAGGCCACTCGGCTCTGGAACATGTCAACGGTCGGATTGGAATAGCGCGAATAGACATAGCCGGGCTCGGCGCCCTTCATCCGCGCCTCGGCCGTTTCCATGTCCGGGTAGGCGTAGCCCTGGGTCAGGAACAAGGCCTCGGAGGTTTCGCCGAACTGCGAGCGGACGGTGCCGCCATGGACGAGCTGGGTCGCCGGGTGCAGGGTTTTCATGTCGGGCTTTTGCCCGCGAGCGTTCATCCCGGTCTCCTTGTCGCGGCCGGTGGGGCAGGGGAGGCCGCGTGGCATGCGGCAACCGCACCACATCCACTGCGGCCCTTTGGCCCCAGAGGGCTCCGGATCGTTTACCCCTCGATGTAACATATCTCAACCCGGTGGACAGCGGGGATTTTGGAAGAAGCATCGCGACGGGTGCTTCATTTCGTCCTAAGACGCCATAAAATCCCCTTTCGAGCGAGGCTTTCGTAATACGATCATGACCGTCCAGCCGCTCTCCCTTTTCGTTGAGCCGGAACACGCCAGCGGTGCGGCGCCGCTCCTGAGCGCCAACGAGTTCGGCACGCAGTTCGGCCTGCTTCCACGCGAAAAAATCGAGCTGATGGCGCGGCGCAAGATGATTCAGGCCGAAGGCGCGATCGAGAGCGAGCAGTTTCAACCGGCGAGCCTCGACCTGCGCTTAGGCGCGCGGGCATACAGGGTGCGGGCGAGCTTCTTGCCCGGCACGGACTACTCGGTCGTCGCGCGCCTTGATGCCCTCGGGAGCGCCGATGACGAAATCAGCATCGACGGCAATGGCGCCGTCCTGGAGCGTGGCTGCGTCTATGTGATCCCGCTGATCGAGCATTTGAATCTGCCGGAGAGTATTTCGGCGATCGCCAACCCCAAGAGCTCGACCGGACGTCTCGATATTTTCACCCGCCTCATCACCGACAAATCGGATGTGTTCGACCGTGTGGCACGAGGCTATGAAGGGCCTCTCTACGCCGAAGTCTCACCGCGCAGCTTCAGCGTGCGGGTGCGCAAGGGCTCGAAACTCAATCAGATCCGTTTCCGCAGGCTGAATTCGCAGCAGCTCGAACGCACCGACTTCAGCATCGAGGAAAAGGATCTCCGCGAGCGTCATGAAATAATGCCGCTCGTCGATGGCGACTTGCAACTGCGGCGGAATGGGCTCGTGGTAAGGGTTGGCTTGGGTGCCGAACCGGCCGACGGGGTGATCGGATACAAAGCCCAAAAACATGCCGATATTCTCGATGTGGATCGGGGTAACTATAACGCCGCCGATTACTGGGTGCAGATCAGGGCGCGACCGGACAAAAGGCTGATCCTCGATCCAGACGAGTTCTACATTCTGGCCTCCAAGGAAAGACTCCAGATCCCTCCCGATCTCGCCGCCGAAATGGTTGCGATTGACGCCGCGATGGGGGCATTCCGGGTGCATTACGCGGGCTTTTTCGATCCTGGCTTCGGGGCGGGCGCGAACCATCGTCCCTCCGCCCGCGCGGTTCTCGAAGTCCGCGGTTACGAGGTTCCCTTCTTTCTGGAGGACGGGCAAATGATTGGACGACTCGTTTATGAGAAAATGGCCGAGCCGCCGCAACTCCCTTACGGCGCGAGTGCTGTCTCGCATTACCAGGGCCAGGGGCTGGAACTGTCGAAGCATTTCCGGATGGAGTGAGGACTTCGCGGGGGCACGGGCACGGCCCGCGCGCTGGGGCGCCGCTTTCGCGTCAAGGGCCGTTCAACCAGAGTCGCGGCCCGGGCTCCGCTCAAGAGCGGCAGCGGTTTCCACTTTCGCGGATCACGCTCTAGTGCTACTGCTATTGCGATTTCTTCAAAGACCTGTGCCAAGGCTGCGGTGCCGGCCAGCATTACGGAGAGGCAAATGCGGTGGCGATTAATCCTGGCCGTGGCCGCGGCTTTTGTTAGCGGTTCCTCGCTTGCGGCTCTCGCTCAGGCTCCCGTCGTCGGCACCCGGGGTGGGGCCGCCGTCGTCAACCGGGGTGGGGGCGCCGCCGGCACCCGGGGTGGGGCCGTCGCCGGCAACCAGGGTGCGGGCGCCGCCGGCACCGGCATTGGCGCCGGGGCGGGGGCGGCAGGCCAGGGCGCCGGGACCGGCGGCATTGACTCGGGAATAGGGAATGCCACTGGCGGTATCTCGGGCACGACCCGCGCTGGCGCCGGCGGTGTTCAAGATAACGCGGCCCCTGGAAGTTCAACGGGCGGCATCACGGGCTCGGGCCGCGGCTCAAGTGCGGGAACGGGCGGCACCAGGGACCAGAGCAACTTCGGCCGGAATACGGGTGGTCTCAACGGCAGCCGAATTGGCGCGGGATCTGGCGGGATAAGCGACGCCAATAGCCGCGCTGCCGTCACGGGGGGCATAAAATAGTAGAACGCGCGAAGATTCCAGAGGGTGCCGGCGCCGGTCGCGCGGCATCACGGCGTTCTGTTCTATTCGATCGGGAATTTGACGAGGGTGAGGCCGGGGCTGGCCGCAGCCGCGGCTTCGCCCCGGGAACAATGATCGCCGCCGTCTTGTGGCCGGCCAGGAACGTCGGAGACTTCCGTAAGGATCTTGCCGTAGCGGGACAAAGCGGCAACGCGGCGCTCGCGTGCGTTGAAGCCGCGTGGAGGATCGATCGCCTGTTCGAAATTGGCCATTGCGGGACGCCGCGCTCAATTTCCGGGGCCAAAGAGGAACGATAGTCTTGGCCAGAACAGACGAAAATTCCAGTTTACGCCGCTTGTTCCTGTTGGCGGCAAAAGCCGTTGTTGTTCTCTATTTCGTTCTCGACGGCATCGTCACGCCGGTGGTGCGGCCGCTGCTCGGATGGGTGGCAAGACTCCGGTTTGTCATTCGTCTGCAAGACATCGTCGCCGCGCTTCCACCTTATGCGATCTTTGCCTTGCTCTCCGTTCCCTTTGCCTTCGCGGAACCCGCCAAAATCTATGCCTTGTATTTGATGACCGAAGGACACTTCGCGACCGGCCTCGGTACCATTTCGATGGCTTATCTCGTGAGCCTCCTTGTCGTGGAGCGGATTTATCACGCGGGGTCGGCGAAACTCAAAACGATTCCTTGGTTCGCCAAACTCATGGATTGGTTGACCGGCATTCGCGATCGTCTTCTCGCTTGGGCGCGGGCAACGCGGATCTGGGCCTTTTCCGCGAAGCTCAAGCGGAACGCGCGCGCCCTCGCGGCAAAGCTGCGGCTACGTTTTCGCGCCGGCTAAAGCCGCGCTGCCGCCGGCAAAACTCCGTGCTTCCCTTGCCGTAGTCGAGAGCTGCTCCCAAACGCCGGAGGTGAACCGCTAAAGTTTGAAAACGGTCGCACGCCGCGCGCCGTGAGCTTGGGCGTCTTGCGAAGGCAGACGCCGCCACGGTTGGCGTGGTAAAGGTGGCGCCATCGTGGACGGCAAAGGGCGAGAGCGGCTTGACGCGGTCTCCGCAACCGGCATGACGCTACCGCAATTTTGTGATGTTCTCATATTCACGAGGCCGGACTCTCGCAATGCTTCATTGCGGCTGCCACGATCCTGGGGTCGTGGAACCGCGGTTCTTTCTTCTTCGTTAAAATCGCGAGAGCGCGCATGGGCAGGGTAGCTTATGTCAATGGCCGCTACGTCTTGCACCGCGCCGCCATGGTTCATATCGAAGACCGCGGCTACCAATTCGCCGATGGCGTCTACGAAGTGTGCGAAGTCTTTCGCGGCGCGTTGATCGACGAAAAACGCCATTTCGAGCGGCTCGCCTATTCGCTCGCGGAATTGCAAATCGCCCCGCCTGTCCGGGACGGCGCGCTCGCTTTGGTGGTCCGCGAGGTCATGGCGAGGAACAGGGTCGAGAACGGCTTCGTCTATGTGCAGGTAACGCGGGGCGTGGCTCCGCGCGACCATAGTTTTCCGCCGGCGCCCGTGCGTCCTGGCCTGGTCGTCACGGCTCGTCAGGTCGATCCTGAAACAAGCGAGATTAAATCGCGCAACGGCATTAGCGTCGTCGCCACTCCCGACCTGCGTTGGAAAAGGGCCGATATCAAGTCGATTTCGCTGCTGCCCAACGTTCTTGCGCGCCAGCTGGCGAGCGAGAGCGGCGCATATGAGGCCTGGCTTGTCGATTCTACGGGCATGGTCACCGAAGGGGCGGCATCGAACGCTTGGATCATCAGCAAGGCAGGAGTTGTCATCACGCGTCAGCTCGATCGATCCATCCTGCGCGGCATCACCAGGACCACGCTGATCGAAATCGTCGCGGCGCAGGGATTGAAACTGGAGGAAAGACAATTCAGCCTCGAAGAGGCTTTTGCCGCGCGGGAGGCCTTCATTACCGGAGCGACGACCCTCATCATGCCGGTTGTGCGGATCGATGGGCGCGAGATCGGCGCGGGGATTCCCGGACCGGTCGCATCGAAATTGCGCGCGATTTTTCATGACACCGCCGCGCGATCCGCGTAACCTCATGGTTGGCTTTTCAAGTTAATATTAAATCCTGATGACAATGATCAAAGTAGGGCTTGCGGCGGAACCTATTGGTCTAATATGATTGGACCGGGAGTGGCCGGATCGGGTGTTCGTTCTTATCTAATCGCCGTTCTAAGGGAGACGGTGTTTTTGGCGAGCTTGTTTCCATGGCGCATGGCATCTCGCGGCTTCGTATTGAAGGCGTTGAAAGAGATCGCGTAAGCTAAGCGGTCCATGGGGCAAACGGTAGCCAAACGGCGCCAGTGGTTTTTAGCGAGCGATATGCGCTGGCCACGGCGCCAAGAACAAAATAGGATAGCGGGACATGGGAGCGGAGCGGCCACAAAATCTCCAGGACACTTTTCTCAATTTTGTCCGTAAGAACAAGGTTCCTCTCACGATCTTCTTGGTCAACGGCGTCAAACTGCAAGGTGTCGTCACCTGGTTCGACAACTTCTGCGTATTGCTGCGCCGCGACGGGCATTCTCAGCTCGTTTATAAGCATGCCATATCGACGATCATGCCCGGCCAGCCGATTCAGATGTTCGAGCCTGGCGACGAGGCCGGACACGCCGGGCCACAGGATAATTTCGCGAAACCTGGAACCGTTCCTTGAGCGCTCGATTTGTTAGAGCATCCCGGAAATCCGATCGGGGCAACGCGCCAACGCCATTGCGGCGGGCATTTTGATCTAGGCTCGGGGAGTTGGGCATCGGCGTCCTTGCGAACCCTACAGTATCGGCCCTGAAAGCCGGCCCGGAAACCAAAGGCGGCGCCGGACGAGCTAACGAAGCGCGTAGCAGGGCTCTGGTGGTCGGTCCTTATCTCGACGCCGGCGCGCGCCGCGAAGCGGTGCTGGTGGCCTCCGCAAAAGCGGCGCGCGGGCGGTCACACGAGGCGCGTCTTTCCGAAGCGCTAGGTCTTGCGCAGGCGATCGGCGTTGAAATTGTCTCGGCGCAAATCGCTCCGCTTTCGCAAATCCGGCCCGCGAGTTACCTCGGCAAAGGCAAAGTCGCCGAGCTCGCGGCTCTGGTAAGCGCGGAAGAGATCGATCTCGTTGTCATGGATTGCGCCTTGTCGCCGGTGCAACAGCGCAATCTCGAAAATGCGCTTGCGGCCAAGGTCATCGATCGCACCGGACTAATCCTCGAAATTTTTGGCCGACGGGCACGAACACGTGAAGGCGCGCTGCAGGTCGAGTTCGCCCATCTCGCCTACCAAAAATCGCGGCTGGTTCGATCCTGGACCCATCTAGAACGTCAGCGCGGCGGTTTTGGCTTCCTCGGCGGTCCCGGCGAAACCCAGATCGAGGCGGACCGCCGCCTCATCGAGGAGCGGATGACCCGCATCGAACGCGAACTCGAAGGCGTCAAGCGGACGCGCGGCCTGCATCGCCAAAGCCGCCGCGCCGTGCCTTATCCAATTGTCGCGCTTGTCGGCTATACGAATGCGGGAAAATCCACTCTGTTCAATAGGCTGACGGAGGCGGGGGTGGTCGCCGAGGACATGCTTTTCGCGACCCTCGATCCCACCTTGCGCGGGGTCGCGCTGCCGCATGGCGGTCGAATCATTCTCTCCGACACCGTCGGCTTTATTTCTGACTTGCCAACCATGCTTATCAAGGCCTTCCGGGCGACACTTGAGGAAGTCCTTGAAGCGGACGTCATTTTGCATGTCCGCGATACCGCACATGAAGACGCCGAAGCGCAGCGCGCCGACGTCGAAGCCATCCTCGCCGCTCTCGGGATCGATCCCGCCAATGATCGCCGCCTCATGGAGGTCTGGAACAAAAGCGATCTGTTAGGCGAAGCCGCGCTCGCCGCGCGGCGCGGCGCCCAGCGGTCTTCGCATGGCAACCCGGTCATCGTTTCGGCATTGACGGGGCAGGGCCTCGAAGACCTTCGCGCCGCGATTGAAACGCGGCTGGCAAGCGGCCGGATTGTCTTCGACATCGCGCTCGATCCGGCCAATGGCGCGGGGCTTCACTGGCTGCACGAGAATACCGAAGTGATCCGCAAAAGCACGGCGGCGGACGGCGCCGTTCATGTGCGGGTTCGGGTTGTGCCGGAACGCGCGGAGCCGGTCCGGCGGAAGTTTCCCGCCGCCGCCGCGCCAAAGCGCGCGTAAAGCTGCGCACCCCAATTGAGACAGGGGGTTACCATGGCGAGATACTTGCCAGCGCGCTCGGATCGACTCCAACGCCAGTCTGATCTAGTGCATTCAGTCCTAATCAAATAGTTGCTGGATTCTTACCCAAATGGGCCGCCAAAGATATAATGTGGCGGTTGGGCGACTGCCACAAATTTTAAACGCCTTAGCGACATCCTTTTGCTTAAGGGCATCCACCAATTGCAAATACGCCAAAGCTTCGTTTAAGCTTAAGCTGCGCCGTTTCTGTGCCCGTCGAGCTGCCGAATCTAAAGGGTATTTCGCGAGAAGCCTTTTGTCGCCGGCAATCATAAGTATAATATCAGGAATAGACAGTCGATGGGAATGTGAACCGGACCGAACTGTATAAAAATAACCACATGTTGCTTCCACGGCGCAGCGGGCCCCACAGGCGAGCGCTGTTGCCAGCAAATTATAATCTTGACCAATATGGATATAGGGATCGTATCCAAGCTTGTGATGCCGTAAAAACTGTGCCGAAAAAATTGGCTTCACATAGCCAAGCGCCCAGCCGCGGAGAAGGAGGATGTTGCCACGGATAAAGGTGGCGAGGTCGAGTATCTCCATACGTGCGAATTTTTCTGGCTTGAACATGGGAGAGCATACTTTATCACTTTCCCGGCGAACCTCGAGATTGTCGACAACGATATCGGCGTTGGTTGATTTTGCTCGAGCTATGCAACGCATCAACCGGTTCGGCGCAAAGGCGTCATCACCATCCAGTACGGCAAGCCAAGGTGCCGAGGCGGCGGCAAAGCCAGTGTTGCGAGCAATACTTGGTCGAGAATTTGAGGAAAGATTGATGCACGTTACGCGTGAATCCTTTATACGTGAAGCAATGGCAACGGTACTATCCGTGGATGCGTCATTGACGACAATAACCTCAACGGCGACGCCGCTTTGGTCTAGTGCGCTGCGGATCGCACGTTCGATATAATTCTCGACGTTATAGGCGGCAATAATAACAGAAACATCAGCAGGCATTGCGGGCCTCGCAGATTTGCCGAACCCCGGCCGCGATCCGCGTGACCGCCAGCGGAGTATGGCTGCGCAGTGGCCGGGATGCATCCCCCAAACAGGTGCCAAAAAGAGATTGAAGAACCCGATCGGCACTAATACGCCGAAACGCATGATCGGCTTGTATTCAATAGTTCTTATGTGCTCTTATTCAGGAGTTTTGCTCGGTGGCGATGCCAAGGTTACATTTCATCTAGAGTCATTATGCCTACACGGTATAAGCGCCGAATTCAGTCCTATTTAAATAGTTTCTGGATTCTTACCCAACTGGGCCGCCAAAGATGCAGTGCGGCGGTTGGGCGACTAACACAAATTTTAAACGCCTTAGGGACATCCTTTTGCTTAAGGGCATCCACCAACTGGAAATACGCCAAGGATTCGTTTAAGCTTAAGCTCCGCCATTTCTGCGCCCGTCGAGCTGCCGAATCTAAAGGGTATTTCGTGAGAAACTTTTTGTCGCCGTTAATCATGCGTATAATATCAGCACTAGACAGTCGATGGGAAAGTGAACCGGACCGAACTGTATAGAAATAACCACATGTTGCTTCCACGGCGCAGCGCGCCCCGCAGGCGAGCGCTGTGACCAGCAACATATAATCTTCATTAATAAGGCTATAGGGATCGTATCCAAGCTGGTGATGCCGTAAAAACTGTGCCGAAAAAATTGGCTTCAAATAGCCAAGCGCCCAGCCGAGAAGGTGGATGTTGCCACGGATAAAGGTGGCGAGGTCGAGCATCTCCATACGCGCGAATTTTTCTGGCTTGAACATGGGAAAGCATACTTTATCACTTTCACGGCGAACCTCGAGATTGTCGACAACGATATCGGCGTTGGTTGATTTTGCTCGAGCTATGCAACGTATCAAGCGGTTCGGCGCAAAGGCGTCATCACCATCCAGTAAGGCAAGCCAAGGTGCCGAGGCGGCGGCAATGCCAGTGTTGCGAGCAATGCTTGGTCCAGAATTTGAGGAAAGATTGATGCACGCCACGCGTGGATCCTTTATACGTGAAGCAATGGCAAGGGTACTATCCGTGGATGCGTCATTGACGACAATAACCTCAACGGCGACGTCCCTTTGGTCAAGTGCGCTGTGGATCGCACGTTCGATGTAATTCTCGACGTTATAGGCGCTAATAATAACAGAAACATCAGCAGGGCCGGTTTGGCGCATGGGCGGTCTCCACAGTTGGAAAAAGGCCGTTCCGTCATGATAGCCGAGCGAACCATGATCAAAGAGACGAGACGCAAGACCGACTCGGCCATGAAGGCGAAGATCGCCTTGAAGGCCTTTGCGTGAGCTGGCGATGGCGGCGCCGCTCCCGTTCAATCGAGCGTGATCGACAAAGCCTCGCGGCCCTTTGGCGTGTCGACGACCTGCATCGTCACGGGCTGACCTTCGGCAAGGTTCTGGATTCCCGCCGGACCGAGGATCGAAATATGGACAAAAACGTCCTTACCGCCATCATTTGATTGGACGAAGCCGAAGCCCTTGTGGTCATCGAACCATTTGACCGTTCCCGAGACCGAAACCGCGGTCGAGGGATCGGGCACGCGGCGCTGCGGGCGCGGTGAATCGCCAAACCCGCGAGACGACGGTGGCACCCTTTCCGCCGCTCCAGTCGTGTCGACCTCGAGGACGTGTGTCACTTGAGCGCCTTTCATGCCATTGCTGACATGTACCTTCAACTTCGCACCTGGGGGAACCGACTCATATCCCGCTGCCTGAAGCGCGCCGATATGCAGGAACGCGTCGCCAGTTCCATTGCTCAACTCGACGAAGCCAAAACCCTTTTCACCCTTGAACCATTTGACGACCGCGTCGATGCTCGGCCCGCTTGGCGGCGCCAATTCCTGGGGGCTGCCGGTTCCAGCTCCGAAGCTCGATCGCGGGGTCCGGCTCGGCCGGGGAGAATCATAGGGCGAAGGCCCGTCGTCATCGAAACCGCGCTTCTTGGGTCCCCGGAAATCTCTACCTTTGCTCATGATATGCCTGCTCGTCTCCACCAAAAATCGTATATCACATTGACCTGGCATCGTTCCGACCGCTAGCTCGCACCGGCTCAGCGGCAGCGATTTCCGAAAAACGCACGCGCCAAAAGGCCAGCCCCGCAAGGGTGCCAGCCCCAAATCGCGCCGATGGTCGTTGTTCCAAATGCCGAAAATCCCGTGCCGCGTAAAACATAGCAATTGTCAGCCTGCTTGGCTACTCCTATCGACATGGTTTGATGTCGCGCGCTTGGAAAAGACCGCTCTCCAAAGCAGTCAATTCGCATAATCTATATTATGGAACATAAACTCAAATCCCGGGGCGGGCTGAGCGCACCTTATATTCGCGTCTGCAATTACGATCTGATATCAGTGTATTATGTTACGAAGCTACAAAGTGCTATTAAAATTGATCGGCTCATTTCAGGCGCAAATTCGCATGCCATCGAAAGCAGGTTCGACATTCGCCGGAAGTTCGCTTTTCAGCCGCGCGAAATCGAGATCGCTATGAAGATTGGTGAGAATCGCCCGCCTGGGCCGCAATTTGGCGATCCAGTCGAGGGTTTCCGGCAAGGAAAAATGACTGGGGTGCGGCGTGTAGCGCAAAGCGCCGACGATCCACAGGTCGAGCCCCTCCAGAAAACCCAGGCTCTCGATGGGAATGGCGTTGAGATCGGGCGAATAGGCCACCTTGCCAAAGCGAAAACCGAGCGCGTCAATTTCGCCATGTTCAAGCTGGAACGGAACGGTATCCAGATGTCCGCCAGGACCATTTATCGTTACGCGATGGCCTGTTACGAGGCGATATTCATTTAGTAACGCAGGATAATGGCTGCCGGGTGGCGTTTCGAAAATATAACCGAAATTCGCGCGCACGATGGCCGAGGTGGCGGCGTCCATGTAGAGGTCGATTTTTTGCCGTGCCTTGATGACCAAAGGCCGGATCTCGTCAATTCCATGAATATGGTCGGCATGCGAATGGGTCAGCAGGATGCCGTCGAGCCGGCCGATGCCGAGCCCAAGCAATTGTTCGCGAAGGTCCGGCGACATGTCGACGAGGACTTGCGTCGTGGCGCCGTTCTCGCCGGTGCGCTCGACGAGGATCGAACAGCGCCGGCGCCGGTTTTTGGGATTATTGCGATCGCAGGCGCCCCAGCCTTGGCCGACGCGCGGAACCCCACCGGAGGATCCGCAGCCGAGGATCGTGAAGGTGAGGCTCACGCCACTGCCGCGCCGGTCGCGGGAGCAGGCATCTTGGCAAACAAGCGGAGCGCGTTGGCGCTCGTTTCCGCGGCGATTGTTTGCGGCGAAACGCCCTTCACATCGGCCAAAACTTGGGCGGTGGCCGCGACAAAAGCCGGTTCGTTGCGCTTGCCGCGATAGGGAACCGGGGCAAGATAGGGCGCGTCGGTTTCGACCAACACCCTGTCCATTGGCACCGCGCGGGCGATCTCCCGCAGCGGCCGCGAATTCTTAAACGTCAAGACGCCGGAAAACGAAAGATAGAGCCCAAGCGATAGCCCGGTCTCGGCAAGCATCGCGGACGAGGTAAAGCAATGGAGAACCCCTGAAAAAGCGCCCTTCCCCATTTCGTCCCGCAGGATCGCGGCAATATCGGCGTCCGCGTCGCGGGCATGAATGATAATCGGCAGCCCGCTTTGCCGGGCGGCCGCGATATGGGTGCGGAAAACCCTCGCGGCGACGGCGCGCGGGGTATTGTCGTAATGATAATCGAGCCCGGCTTCGCCAATGCCGACGCATTTCGGGTGGCGCGCCAACGCGACCAGGCGACCTTGCGACACTTCGGCTTCTTCATGCGCGTGATGCGGATGTGTCCCCACCGTGCAAAAAATGTCCTCGTAGGTTTCGGCGATGAGGCTGATCGAACCAAAAGCTTCGGTGCGGGTCGAAACGGTGATCATCCGCTTGAGGCCGGCAGCGCGGGCGCGTTCGACCACGGCATCGCACTCGGAGCCGAAATCAGGAAAATCGAGGTGGCAATGACTGTCGATCAGCACGCTAGACCTCTCGGGAGCAAATCCTCTTCCACGTCGATATAACGCGGAAAAACCGGCGCGGGCGGGGGCAAAAGCGTTCCCGCGACGAGACCTTGCGCGATCTCGGCGTTGGCGAATTTTCGCGCGTTCGCGGGCACACTCAAAAGGCCGAGAAGTTTTTCCGTCGAAGCCGGCATGAACGGTTGGGCCATGATCGCGACCATACGCAAAACCTCGGCGGTCACATAAAGGATCGTTTGCATCCGTGGGGGGTCTGACCTGTGCTTTACCCAAGGTTCTTCGCCGGCGAAATAACGGTTGGCTTCGCCGACCACGCGCCAGATCTCGGTCAGGACCATGTGCAAGGCATAGTCATGCATCGCAGCGCGGGATTTTGCCGGAAGCGCGGCTGCCTGCGCAAGGAGCGCCTGGTCCGCTTCGCTCAGCGCGGCCGGCGCCGGCAATATACCGCCGCAATTCTTGGCCACCATCGACAAGGAGCGTTGCGCGAGATTGCCGAGATCGTTGGCAAGATCGGCATTGATCCTATTGACGATGGCTTCATGCGAATAGCTGCCGTCCTGGCCAAACGGCACTTCGCGCAGCAGAAAATACCGCAACTGGTCGGAGCCATAATGTCCAGCGAGCGCAAGCGGATCGATCACATTGCCCACCGACTTCGACATTTTCTCGCCCCGGTTGAAGAGAAACCCATGGACGACGATTTGGCGCGGCAGCGCAAGTTTGGCCGACATCAGAAACGCCGGCCAATAGACGGCATGAAACCTGGTAATGTCCTTGCCGATCACATGCGCGGCCGCGGGCCAAAATTGCGCGCGCGACGCGGCAGGGTCCGGGAAACCGGTTCCGGTGATATAATTCGCCAACGCATCGACCCAGACATACATCACATGGCGCGCATCGCCGGGGACCGGAATGCCCCAGTCGAAGGTCGAACGGCTGATCGAAAGATCGGTCAGGCCCCGTTCGACAAACGCAATAATTTCGTTGCGGTATTTTTCCGGCGTCACGAAATCCGGCTGATCGCGGTAAAACTGGAGGAGCCGGTCCTGGTAGGCCGAAAGCTTGAAGAAATAACTCTCCTCCTCGACCCATTCGACCGGCGCGCCGGTCGGGGCGAGATGGGTGCCGCCCGGCCCATCGGTCAGATCCGCGGCGTCGAAAAAAGCTTCGTCGCGAACCGAATACCAGCCGGGATATTTGGCGAGATAAATGTCGCCCGCCGCCGCCATCCTGGCCCAAAGCTCGCGCGCGGCCGCATGGTGGCGGGGCTGCGTGGTACGCACGACGTCGCAGGCGTCGGCAAAAAGAGCGGTGCCCATCGCGGCGAATTGCACCGCGGTGCGGTCGGCGAGTTGTTGCGGGGTAAGGCCTTCTCGGGCCGCGGTCCGCTGCATCTTCTGGCCGTGTTCATCCATCCCGGTGACGAACAAGACATCGAATCCGTCGAGCCGCTTGAAGCGGGCAATCGCATCGGCCGCGATCCGCTCATAGGCATGTCCGATATGCGGCGCGCCATTGGCGTAGGGTATCGCGGTCGTGATATAGAACGGGGAGCGGGCACTCATGAACTTGCAATCTTGAAGTTTCGCGCGGAACCCACGGCGCCTGCTGCGTCCCGTTTCAGAGTGAAGAACCCCGCGCCGCCGCCGCCAAATCGGCGAACAGGGACAGGACAAACGGCCTCTTGTCCAGGTTGAAGGTTTCGATCTCGCGCGCCGTCTCCGCCAGTTTTTCCCATACAAGGGCGTAGGGTGCAAGCCGCCGCGCGCAATCGCCTTGGAAGGTCCGCGCGCCCCGCCGCACTCTAGTATCGAGCCAGGCATCGATCGCGGCGAGCATCGTCTCGTAATCCTTGCCGTTGCTGCGCGCCGTGACCCTTTCGGCCAAAGCATGGACTTTGCTCCAATCTATCCGCGGCAGATCGTCAAGCATGCGTCCGAGATTTGTGTTGAACTCGATGCCGCGATCGTCGAGGAGCCGCAAAACATTATGGATCGAGCCCTGCGCGCGCGCGATCGCGGCCTCAAGCTTCGCTTCGCCGGCGGCGGACCACGGCGGTCCGAGCGCCGCCACGAATTGGGCGATGTCCGCCGCAGCCAGTGGTTTGAGAAGGATTTTTCGGCAGCGCGAACGCAGCGTGGCAAGCGTCCGGCCCGGCCGATGCGCGACGATGAGGAAAAGCGAGCGGGGCGGCGGCTCTTCGC
>DATBYR010000315.1:0-6662 GCA_036513565.1 Methylocella sp.
ATCGCCCTCGCCGGGGCGGGCCAGACGGACGACATCGAGAATGGCTTCGATCACGCTTTCCCCGACCGGAAGCCGGCGCACCAGCCGCTGCGTCGCGATGAGATCCTCGGCGCTCATCGCGGATTTTGGCTCCGCGCTGGCATCGCCGGTCGTCTCGATGAGGATCCGGCGTTCGGCCGCGCGGTCGGGGTAAACTACATCGATTTGCATGAGAAAGCGATCGAGCTGGGCCTCGGGCAGCGGGTATGTGCCCTCTTGCTCTAGCGGATTTTGCGTCGCGAGCACATGAAAGGGGCGCGGCAGATCGTGCCGTTCGCCGGCGACCGAGACGTGATATTCCTGCATCGCCTGGAGCAGCGCCGACTGGGTTCTGGGGCTCGCCCGGTTGATTTCGTCGGCCATCAGCAATTGGGCAAATATAGGTCCCCGCACGAAGCGAAAACTGCGGCGCCGGTCGGACGCTTCTTCAAGGACTTCGGAGCCGAGAATATCGGCGGGCATCAAATCGGGCGTGAACTGGACGCGGCGCGTATGCAAGCCGAGAACGACGCCAAGGGTTTCGACAAGCTTGGTTTTGGCCAGTCCCGGCACACCGATGAGCAAACCGTGCCCGCCCGAAAGAAGCGTGATCAAGGCCTGCTCGACAACTTGCCCTTGACCGAGGATGATGGCCTCGATCGAACTCCGGGCCGCGGTGATCCGCTCCAGCGCCGCCTCGGCGGTACGCGTCACGGCGGCTTCGAGTGAGGCCGTAATTGCTTCCGGCATGGATGGTTGGGCCCCTTGGCTTGTTGCCTGAACGAATCGCCGCGCCCGCCCCGCCATTCTGGCGGCTATATCGCGCGTTACAATCAAAGCTGTATAGCCGGCGAGGCGAACGATCAAAACTTTTCGATGTTGGCATGGCAATGGGGCAAAGATTATGGCCGAAGAGTTTATTGCCAGGCGCGGAAAGCAGGCCGCGTGCGGCGCCGGCGGCGCGGCGTTGAATATCGAAGACTTCGCCACGGCCACGGGAGGACCGGCGCAAAGGGCGCTTCCCCCGGTGGAACAATGGAATCCGCCGTTTTGCGGCGACATCGACATGCGTATCGCCCGCGACGGCACCTGGTTTTATTGCGGCACGCCAATCGGCCGGCCCGCCCTCGTGCGGCTTTTCTCGACGATTTTGCGCAAGGACCGGGACGGCTATGTTCTTGTCACGCCCGTCGAGAGGGTCGGCATAAAAGTCGAGGATGCGCCTTTCCTAGCGGTGGAAATGACGGTCGCGCGTCAAGGAGCGGACCAAGTATTGCGGTTCCGGACCAATGTCGAGGATTGGGTCGAGGCGGACGCCGGCCATCCGATCCGATTCGAAAAAGGCGCCGCTGGCGGCATCAAACCCTATATCCATGTGCGCGGCGATCTGTGGGCGCTTGTCACCCGCGCCTTGGTTCTCGATCTCGTGCAACTCGGCGAAAAAGGTGAGCATGACGGCGCGCGCTGTTTTGGCGTCGTTTCGGCCGGTAGTTTCTTCCCAATCGCGAATGCCGATGAGGTCGAGAGTATCGATATTAATCAGTTCATAAATATGAGAACATACAAGCGGCGTATTTGAGCAATCCGCGCCCGGACGCCGAGGAAGCGCGCTGAGCGAACGAGGAGCGAGGCCATGTCGAAACTCTACACCGAGAAACATCGGGCGCTGCAAGAGAAATTTGATACGCGCCGCACCGCCGATTTGCTGGAGAACGTCGCCGTCCATGGCGAATTCGCAGCCCATGAGGTGGAGTTCATTCAATCGCGGGACATGTTCTTTCTCTCCACCGTCGACGCCTCCGGCCGGCCGACGGTGTCTTACAAGGGCGGCGCGCCAGGCTTCGTCCGTGTCACCAGCGCCTCGTCGCTGCTGTTTCCCAACTATGACGGCAATGGAATGTATTACTCGATCGGCAACATCATGAGCGCGCCGCGGATCGGTCTGTTGTTCATCGATTTCGAAACGCCGAATCGCCTTCGCGTACAGGGGGCGGCGGAAGTTCTGTTCGATCATCCATTGCTGGAAATTTATCCAGGCGCGCAGTTCTTGATCGCCGTGGCGGTCGAGTCGATCTGGGTCAACTGTCCGCGCTACATCCATCCGCACCGCAAACTCGCGCAGTCGAGATACGTTCCCGTAGCTGGCCTGGAACCGCCTTTGCCTGCATGGAAACGGATCGACATCGTGCAGGAGGCACTGGCGAAGGACGACCGCGAACGAGTTCCGGGGGCAGGCGGCGAAATCACTCTGGATACTTACGCCGGATTGCTGGCCAAGGGCGAGGCGTGAAAGAAACCGAAGCCGGGATCCCCAAGGATCTTACCAATCTTACGATCGCGGAGATCGAACGTTTGTTGACGGCGGAGTGAGACCGGCGGCAATGGTGCAGGACCAGGTCCGCGCTTGAAATTTCGCTCTTTGAGGAGGAATTGGTGGATGGCCCGCAGCATAAAGCACGAACGCCGGTTGCTCGGCGCGGATGAATTGACCCTCGTGGAAAAAACCCACCATCCGGCATTGGGGCTTTTGCCGGATCAGGATTTGGCGGAGCTGCGCAAGCTCTTACGCGAACGGCGCGATCGCGCGCAAGATATTGCCGCGCGCCAGCGCCGGGAGCTGCGCGGCAAGGCCGCGCCCAAGGGCGCGCGGGCCGCCACGGACGACAGCGGCACGCGGGAAAAGCGGGACGTCCTCGCGGCGGCCATGCAACGTTTGAACAAGGAGGTCACGCGCCGGCAAGCCAAAGCCGCCCGCCAGGCTTTAATCGACGCGGCCAAGCGCGCGCTCGAACTTCGCCGGGCAACCGAAGCAACCACCACACGCCCATCGCCCGGACGCACGGCCAATGAAGGGATCAATCCAAAAAGCCCACCGGCGTACACCCTGCGCCGTCCGGCCAAGGCGGGCGCGATCAGCCAGCACAACAAGAACATGCAGGCCACGCGCGATTCAAAATAGGCGCGCAAATTCACGCTACGTATCTCGCCGCGCCTAGCGGATGTATGTTCGCGGCGGCATCAATCACGCCGCGAAAGGCGCGCCGCGCAGCGAGGCCAATTCCGCCTCGCTGAACACCCGCCCGCGCGTCAAAAACCGCACGCCTTCGGGGGCCTCGACCGAAAAGCCCGCGCCCCTGCCGGGAACGACATCGATGATGAGCTGCGTATGCCGCCATAGTTCGAATTGGGCGGCACCGATATAAACCGGGCAGCCCGCGATTTCGCCTAAAAGCACGTCGCTCGGCCCGGTGCGAAACTCCGCTTGCGGAAAACACATCGGCGAACTGCCGTCGCAGCAGCCGCCCGACTGATGCAACAAAAGAGCCCCATGCGTCTCTTTGAGCCGCGCGATGAGGTCCACCGCCTTTTCCGTCGCGACGACGCGTATCGCCATCGACAAAATTACAGCCGTTCCGGCAGTTCGGGGTCGAGCGCAGTGCCCGCGCTCCAGCGAAAGGCGGGAGCTCAGAGCTTCGCCGTTACGGCCTTGATCTCGGTATAATTCGCTAGCACTTCGCCGCCCATCTCTCTCCCCCATCCGGATTGTTTGTAGCCGCCAAAGGGCAAGGATGCGTCGAAGACGTTATGGCAGTTGATCCACACCGTGCCAGAGCGGATGAGACTCGCCAGCCTGTGCGCCTTGCTGATATCCTTTGTCCAGATGCTGGCAGCCAGGCCATAGATCGTGTCATTCGCCTTCTTGGCGATCCTCTCCAAGTCTGCGTCGTCAAACGGTTCAGCGCAGACCACCGGCCCGAAAATCTCCTCGCGGATGACCTTCATCGTCGGCTTGGTGTTGGTCAGGACGGTCGGCTCGACGAAATAGCCGCCGTTGCCGCCGGCCTTTTTCCCGCCGGTCACAACCTTGGCGCCCTCCTTGATCCCCGACTCGATATAGCTGGTGACACGCTGGAACTGCTCTTCGGAAACCAGCGGACCCATGTTGGTGCTTGGATCGAGCCCCGGCCCCACCTTTATCTTCTTTGCTTCGGCCGACACGCCTTCGACGACTTGGTCGAATACGTTCTTGTGCGCATAGAGCCGCGACCCGGCGCAGCAGCACTGGCCGTGATTGAAGAAGGTCGCGCTGGCGGCGCCGGGAATTGCCGCCTCAATGTCCGCGTCGCCAAAAACGATCGTCGGCGACTTGCCGCCGAGTTCGAGCGATACCTTCTTCAGGTTGCCGGCCGCGGCTTTGACGATGCGCTTGCCGACTTCGGTCGATCCGGTGAACGCCACCTTGTCGACATCGTCGTGGGCCGCCAGCGCGGCACCAGCCGTCTCGCCGTAACCGGCAAGGACGTTGACGACGCCATTCGGTAACCCGGCTTCCTGGATCAGTTCGCCGAGGCGGAGTGCGCTCAGCGGCGTCTGCTCCGCCGCTTTCAGCACGATGGTGCAACCGGCGGCCAGCGCCGGGGCCAGCTTCCACGCCGCCATCAGCAGCGGGAAGTTCCAGGGAATGATTTGGCCGACGACGCCGACGGGCTCCCGCATCGTGTAGGAAAGGAACTCGTTCGGTACCGACCACGGGATGGTCGAGCCAGTTATCTTCGTCGCCCATCCGCCCATGTAGCGGAAAATGTCGACAGTGAGCGGAACGTCGGCGACACGCGCGACCGCCACCGGCTTTCCGTTGTCGATCGACTCGATCTCTGCGAACTCTTCCAGATGCTGCTCGATTAAGTCGGCGAGCTTCCACATCAGCCGCCCGCGCTGCGATCCCGTCATCTTGCGCCAGGGACCTTCGTCGAAGGCGCGCCTTGCCGCTCTCACCGCCCGGTCGACGTCCTCCTTGTCGGCCTCGGCAACCTGCGCCAGCAAGGTGCCCGTTGCCGGGTTGTAGACAGGAAACGTCTTGCCGGACACCGCCGCCACCGATTCGCCATCGACCAGCAGCTTGTGGTGATGCAACAAGAAATTCGCCGTTGGCTTGCTCAGCCGGCTGTCCAACGCAATTGTGTCCATCCCTTCCTCCTTCGGCTTCGCCGCACCTTGCTCGGGGAAGACGCGGCCGAGACCGGCTTCGCCAAGATACTCGCCCTCACGCGGAATCTAGCACCATATCGGCCGTTGAGAAGATGCTTATTATTGCAAAGGCTTTCAAAATGACGTGTCTCGGCCGTGGCTGCGGAAAGGGGCGGCTCCTGGACCGGCACCCTCAGGAACCGGAGGAAGCCTTGACCTAATCCAAATCAGTTTTGCGGCGCGCGCTTTGTGAATCGCCCTAGTGAGGCTCAGGCTTTCGAACGCGCCCAGCGAATCCCGCTCGTGAGCCAAGCGCACGAGCGGAATTTTGCGATATTGTTTGTTACTCCTCGTCCCTATCGTTCCGATCATTCCTGATGATCGAAGTCGAACATGTCGAACAAATCGCCGACCGCCGGCATGTTCACGGGCACGTATGGATTGGCGCCATTCATCTTCGGATTGTGTAGATTGTCGCGGCTACGGTGAGTCAACGGCTTCAGGTCCCAGTTGCGCTCGATGAACTTAACGACGGAGGCATGGTCGTTATAACTGTGCACGACTTTGCCGCCGCGAGAGAAGGGCGAGATTACAATCAGCGGGATTCGGGGGCCGTCGCCGAAGAAGTCGAGCGGCTGAAAAAAGCCCGAGTCCCAATAGCCGCCGCCCTCGTCAAAGGTAATCATGAAGGCGGTCTCCTCAAACAGCTCCGGGTGGGCCTTGAGCTTGTCAAGGATGTTCTCGATCATGCCTTCCAAGAGATCGAGCTTCGAGCTCGCCGGGTGCCCGTCGACAAGGCTGTCGGGCTTGACATACGCGATCGATGGCAGATGGCCGTGGTCGAGTTCACTGAAAAAATCGATCGCGTCCTTGATGTGGGCACTGCGCTGCTTCGGATCGCCCATGATCGAGCTCGCGTACGAAAACGGGTTACAGATGTCGCAGTAGTTGGCCGCGATCAGCTTGTCCACCGGATCGGTCGAGCCGTTGGCGACCCGCACAGCTGCATTGTAGCCGCCGCCATAGTAGGCCCAGGAGATTTTTTTCTCATTGAGTGCATCGCCGATGGTGCGAAGGCCCGAGGGCGGCACTTTGCTGCCCGTTAAGATGCTGGCCGCATCGATATTGCCGTTCGGCAGGAAGCCCGGGCTAAGATTGTTGATCATGTAGAAGCGACCGGACTCGCAGTTGGGCGAGGGATCCCACGGCAGGCTCTCCAAATAGTTCACGATCGCAGGAATACCGGGCTGTGTGAGATCAGAGCAGTTGGTCCACGCTTTGTCTCGCTGGAAAGACACGTCTGTCGATGACTTCGGGTCGGGATCGGCGACACTGGCTGTCGGCGGTTGAGTAACTTTCTGGAACGTATCCCAGGGAATCGCGTCGGCAGTGCCAAGCATTATGTGCTGGACAGCCGTTCCGCCCATGACCGGTTGATGGTAATTGTCATTTATAGTGTATTGGTCGGCGATCCGCTTGAATACCGGCGCGTCGCCCTCGAGCATGTTGTAGGAACCCATCGAGTTGCTGCCGGAATCATCCATGCGCGCGACACCGACGAAGGGATAAAGGTCGCTGAGGCAGCCGGAAGGATTACTTGGTGTGGCGTTCTTTACGTCGCAGTCCGACTGCTGCCACATGTGGAAAAGGCGATGCACCATGTCGCCCGTAAAACT
>DATBYR010000316.1:0-3488 GCA_036513565.1 Methylocella sp.
CAACAGCGAGGTCGCTGATCGTCGAATCCTCGGTCTCGCCGGAGCGATGCGACATGACCGCGGTATAGCCCGCGCGCTGCGCCATATCGACGGCGGCCAGCGTTTCGGTCAGGGTGCCAATCTGATTGACCTTGATCAGGATCGAATTGGCGATGCCATCACTGATCCCACGCGAGAGACGCGCGACATTGGTGACGAAGAGATCGTCGCCGACGAGCTGGCACTTCTTGCCGAGCATACCAGTGAGGAGCTTCCAGCCGTCCCAATCGTCCTCGGACATCGCGTCCTCGATCGAAACGATCGGATAGTCCGCGACAAGCTTCGCCAAATACCGCGCCTGCTCTTGCGGCGTGCGTGTCTTGCCTTCGCCCGCGTAAACATATTTGCCGTCGCGAAAAAATTCGGTCGCGGCACAATCGACCCCAAGGGCTATATCTTCACCAAGCTTGAAGCCCGCGCCCTCGATCGCCGTGCGGCAGAAATCGAGCGCGGCCTCGGCGGAAGGCAAATTGGGCGCGAAGCCGCCTTCGTCGCCGACATTGGTGTTGTGGCCGGCTTTTTTCAGAGCGCTTTTAAGCGCGTGGAAAACTTCCGCGCCCCAGCGCACCGCTTCCTTCAGCGACGGCGCGCCGAGGGGAAGTATCATGAATTCCTGAAAGTCGATCGGGTTGTCGGCATGCACGCCGCCGTTGATGATGTTCATCTGAGGCACCGGCAGCACATGCGCCTGGACGCCGCCGACATAGCGATAGAGCGGCAAGCCACAGACATCCGCGGCCGCCTTGGCGACTGCAAGCGAAACTCCCAAAATGGCGTTGGCGCCGAGCCTCGCCTTGTTCGGCGTGCCGTCGAGCGCGATCATCGTCGCGTCGATCTTGCTTTGATCTTCCGCGGCGAACCCGCTCAAGGCGTCGAAAATATCGCGATTGACGCTCTCGACCGCCTTGAGAACGCCCTTGCCGGAAAAGCGCGCCTTGTCGCCGTCGCGCAATTCGATCGCCTCATGCGCGCCAGTCGAGGCGCCCGAAGGCACCGCCGCGCGCCCGCTCGACCCATCTTCCAAGGTGACATCGACTTCGACGGTGGGATTGCCGCGGCTATCCAAGATTTCGCGCGCGGCGATGTCGACGATTGCGGTCATGCAAGCTCCTGTTACAATGGGGACCGGAAAGGCTCGGCTTTTACGCCGAAGCGCAGCGGGAAGGAAGCAGCGCGAGCATTTTCGCGAGGGTCGGGGTTGGACCTTCCGGCAAGGAAGCGATAAGCCAAAGCTGGCGGTGAAGACGGTCTTAAGCTTTTTGCAGCTATCGTCTTACAGCCGTCGTCGCAAGCTTTGGGAAAGGGGCCGGATGCTGCTCCATAAGGCCGCTTCCGTCATTTTATGCGCGGGTTTTGTCACCCAAGCGGGCGCGCCATCGGGCGGTCCGCCCTTGCCGGTTCCAAGACTGGCACCGCCGTCTGATTCTGTCCAAGACAAAGCGCAAACTAAAGCGCGGCCTCCTGCTTTGGAGCAAGCCTTGGACGCTAAGGAGCCAGACGCGAGCAAGACCTACCGCGCGCTCATAAAAAGGGAAGCCGCGAAGAACGGCTTGCCGCCTGACATCGCCGACGCCGTTGCGGCGATCGAGAGCGGCTACGATCCGGGCGCGGTTGGCGGCGTCGGCGAGATGGGCCTGATGCAGGTCCGGCCCGAAACAGCCGCGATGCTCGGTTTCAAGGGCGATCTGGCCGAACTCGCAAGACCCGAAACCAATATCCATTATGGCGTGACTTATCTCGGCCAAGCTTGGCGTCTGGCCGGCAGCGATCTTTGCCGCGCCCTGATGAAATACCGCGCCGGACACGGCGAAGAGATCATGTCGGCCCTATCCATGACTTATTGCGGCCGGGCGCGCGCGCATTTGGCGGCGGCGGGATCGCCGTTCGCGGCGGCGGTTTCCGTGCCGTTCGTTTTCGACCCGGCCTTGCCGGTAGCGCCAGCGGCGAAACGTGGGCCAAGAATCCGCACGGCGGCGGTGAGTCGGGCCTTTTGGGCAGCACATGACGCAAGAGTGAAGGCGATCGCCAAACTCCTCGAGGCCAAATGGCGGCGCATGGCGTCGCGGTAGAAAAAGCCGCGGCGAACTTCGCGTCGTTAGGCCGAAGCGATTATCTTTCACGGCACTGAACGCCGCCAGATCGTTAGACTCGAATTGCCTTGAATCACGACTCATCCATCCGCGATAGGGGGTATTAGAGACGCGGCCCGTTTTGGCGGACAAATTAAAGGCAGCCGAGGCAACGCGCGAGGAGCCATTCGATGCAAGACGATCCTTCCGACAAGGCAAGAGTCATCGCCCTGCCCCCCTTGATCCTGACCGGCGTTCTCGTCTTGGGTTTTGTTCTCGATCTGGCGCGGTCGGCAAAATTCATGCCGCGCGCCGTGGCCTTGGCTATCGGCATCCTTGTCATCCTCGGCGGGATCGCCCTCGCTCTTTTGGCGGTCCGGCAGATGGTCCGCGCGAAAACAGCGGTCGATGTCCGCAAACCAACGACGGAAATCGTGACCTCCGGCGTCTTCCAATTCAGCCGCAATCCAATCTATCTCAGCATGGTCGTGCTCTGCCTCGGCGCCGCTTTCCTTCTCGATTCGCTCTGGTTTCTGGCTCTCTGCGCGCCGCTCGCAATCGTTCTGCAAAGGGGCGTTATCGAACCGGAAGAAGCCTATCTCGAACAAAAATTTGGAGCGAAATACCTGCGCTACAAAGCCAAGGTCCGGCGCTGGTTATAGATAAAACGCATATTCCGCTAGCGCGCCGCCAAGGCGTGGCAAAAGACCGAGTAAGCCAAAATGGACGCGCAGAGTTAGCTTGTGCTAGATTTGCGGGCCTCGCGACACAGCGGGGGCCAACGCGAGGAGCCATCGGCCATACAAAATGCAACCGCAGATCGGGCAAATGTCATTACTTCTCCCACGATGATCTTCGCGGGGGTTTTGGTGCTGGGGTTTGGCCTCGACATGATTTGGCCCGCTCCATTCCTGCCGGACGGCTGGAGCTTTCCGCTGGGACTCATTGTCATTTTCGCCGCCGTCAACGTCAAGCTCTTCGCGGTGCGGGAAATGGTCCGGCTCAAAACCAATCTCAACATCCGCAAGCCGGCAACGGATATCGCGACCTCGGGTCCCTTTAGCGTGAGCCGCAATCCCTTATATATCGGCATGATCTTGCTCAATATCGGCATCGGCTGCATCGTCAATTCCTTGTGGATTCTTCTCCTCTCTGCCGGGCTTGCGGCGACATTGCAAAAAGGCGTGATCGAGCCGGAAGAGTCCTATCTCGAACAAAAATTTGGCGCCAAATATTTGCGCTACAAAGCCAAGGTCCGGCGCTGGATCTAAAATCACATCCCGCCTCGCGGCCTTCCCCTAGGCCGGCGTCGAGCCCGTTCACAAACCGCAGGATTTTCGATGCCGCCGCGCGAAACCATCAGCCGCCGTTTATTTCTCG
>DATBYR010000317.1:0-14701 GCA_036513565.1 Methylocella sp.
AACCACCCCCTGGCCTTGCCCACCGCTCTGATCGAGAATGATCTTGTCCATCCCGGCGAGGACACGCTCCATGGTCTCGAGATAGAGTCTTTCGCGCGTCACCTCGGGTGCTTTCTTATATTGCTCATAGATTTGGTTGAATCGGGAAACCTGACCGGTTGCCTCCGCGACGGTTTGGAGCTTGTAGCCTTCCGCCTCCTGGACAATCGCCGCAGCCTTGCCCTTGGCCTCGGGAACGACCCGGTTGGCATAGGCGTCGGCTTCGTTTTGCAAACGGTCCTTGTCTTGCTGCGCCGCGGTCACGTCCTTAAAAGCGGCGATGACCTGCTCTGGCGGGTCGACGGATTGCAATTGCACCTGCAACACCAGGATGCCGGCCTTATACCCATTGAGGACCTTTTGCATGAGTTCCTGCACGTCCGCCTCGATCTTTGGGCGATCGGCGGTCAGAATGCGCTGGATCTGGCCGCGGCCGATGACCTCGCGCATGGCGCTCTCGGCGACAGCCTTCACCGTTTCAGGCTGGGTTGAGATATTGAAGGCATAGTCCTCGGGGCGCACCGGGTCGATCTGCCAGATCACGACAAATTTGACGTCGGCGATATTTTCGTCGCCGGTCAGCATCAGGCTTTCTTCGGGCAGATCGAGCGGGATCTGCCCGCCCGGGGTGCGCGTGTCCGGACGAAAGGCGGAGCCGATGTTGATCAGGTTACGATTGGTGACCTGAAGCTTCTCGACACTGCCGATGGGGAGCGGCAGATTGTAGCGCAACCCCGGACCGGTCTTGCCCGTGTAGCGGCCGAAAATCCTGTTCAGCCCTACTTCGTTCGGGCCGACCGTGTAAAACCCGGACAAAAGCCAGATGAGCGTGCCGACAAGAGCCAAGGCAAGAACGCCGCGTCCTCCCATGCCCCTTGGTCCCGGCATCCATTGTTTGAGCTTCTCCTGCGCGCGTTTGAGGAATTCCTCGAATTCAGGGGGCGGCGCGCCCGGCTTTTGCCCCCAAGGCCCGGGGCCGCCAGGCTTCCAAGAGCCGCCATTTCCGCCTTCACTGCTCCACGGCATGAGATTCTCTTTTGCAAGGTGACGCCCAAGAAAGCGAGCGATAATCGCCAAGGCCCCGGATCGAACCGGGCCTGTCCTGGTCCCATATAGGAGAACCTCGCGTGCACTACAATGATAAGCAGCGGCGCCGGTCAAAATCGACAAAAGCGAATGTCGCCTCGTCCGTGGCTGCTGGCCGGGGCCGAACCCGACTTACTTCCAGCCAATGAGACCAGTCGATGGCAGGAAAACTCACCCCGCCCCTTGGCGCGATATCGACGAAGGTGAGATGCATGCGCTCGGCGCGGCCAATCAAACTTTCGTAAAGATTCCCGCCGCCGGCCAAAATGACCTCTTCCGCGCCCATTGCTTGCGCCCGCGCCTGCGCGAGCGCGAGCGCCGCGTCGAGTTCATGCGCGACATGGATGGCCTTGGCTTGCGCGCCGCCGTGGGACGGGTCGAAGGCACGGTCGCGGGTCACCACGATTGTCTCGCGCCCGGGCAGGGCACGTCCTATCGATTCGAAGGTCTTGCGTCCCATGAGCAGGGGCTTACCCATGGTGATCCCGCGGAAATGTTTGAGATCGCTCGGCAAATGCCACGGCACGCCGCGTCCGTCGCCAATCACGCCATTTTCGGCGATCGCGGCGACGATGGCGAGAGGCACCCTCATCATCGAGCAACAATTATTCGGATACGCGTTCGCGGCGCTTTGTCCATTGCTTCACCATCCCCGGCGGATTGCTCTTTAGGAATGTAGGGGACGGTTCGTCACGGTCGAGCACCGGCGAGCCGGTTTGCCCGAGACAATTCCTCGACGGGGTCGCCCTCACATATAACGTTCAGAATGCGGCAAATCCGCCGAGAACTCATGTTTTTGGTCCATGAAGGAAAACGAACAAACCGGCACCGGCGATCAACCCCGCCCCAAACAATGTGCGCGGGCCGGGAATTTCCGCGAAAAACACCAGGCCGAACAGGGTGGCCCAAAGCAGCGCGGTGTAGCCGAAGGGCGCGATGAGATTGGCCGGTGCCGTGGCAAAGGCGCGGATCAGACAAAAGTGGCTGACAACGCCAATGAGGCCCAAGATAAACATCAGTCCGGCGTCGGCAAGCCCGGGCGCGACGGCGGCAAAGGGCAGCAATCCGCCGCAGAACAAAACTCCGGCAACCGCCGTGTAAAACAAGGTCGTTACCGGCAAATCGGCGCGATGCAAAAGCCGGGTCGTGATCTGATAGACTGCGTTGGCGAGAGCGGCCAGGAAGGGAAACAGCATGGAAAACGAAAAATCCATGCCCGTCCGGCCAATGATCACCCAAACGCCGATCAGGCCGGCAAAAACGCTCACCCATACGCTTGGGCTCACTTTTTCATGGAGAATGTAGACCGAAATCGCGGCGACAAGAACAGGCGCCACCCACACAACGGCGGAAAAATCAACGAAAGGCATAATCTTGAGCGCCAACATGCCGAACAAAGTCGTAGCGAGGAGAAAGCTTGACCGTAGAATTTGCAATAAGGGCCGGCGCGAGATCATGAGGCGCGGGTCGCGCCAGGCAATGAAAACGCTCACCAAAACCATGTGCACGAAAAAACGTGCGAAGGCGATTTCCGCCGTCGGATAGGTTTTGAGCAAGATGCGCGCGGTTGAATCCTGGCAGACGAACAGGAAAGTCGTGACCAGCATCCAAAGGATTCCGGTCCTGATCGCCGCGCCGCTCGCCGCTAGCACCGGGCCGGAAGAGGCGTGTTTGGGGGAGGCCATTGGATCGCCGGGTGAGTTGGCCGCAGCCGGGATTGTGCTCTTCATACAATGCTCAAAACAACGATTTCGAAATCGGCGAGCCGAAGCGGTAGCCGAACGCCGGGGCTTTTTCCAGGCGAAAACGGGTCTGAGGCATCTCGCCGAATATCTTTGCGAAAAGTGGACGCCGAACCCCGGCTCGGCCCTGGCACTTCTGCCAGGACCGCTTGCAACGTCAATTATCGAATCTTTGCGGCGCCAACCCGGGATCACGCCGGCGCGCGTGCCGTTCCGCGACGGTTGTTGCCGCGCAAGGCATCCCGGCGGAGCTTTGCCAGCGACGCTATATGGAGGAGTACCGAAAGCGGCACGAGGAAGACCGGAATAAGCACCAGCGGAAACTCGGTAACAAGCTCGTTCGGCAGATCGAAGGCAAATAACTGGAATGGCGAGGGGGAAGTCAAAAATCCCGCCGTCACCGCGACGACAAGATCGGCAAGCCCAAATAGGTTCCACGCGGAGACCAGATAGGTATTCTCACGCGGGCCAAGCCGATACGCAATCGCGACGACCGGTGCGAGAACGCCGACAACAACGTCGCCGAGACCGGCCGGCCAGGCGAACAGGCCCGGCAGCTTCCCCGTAGCGTAGAGGATCAGGAAAATCACGCCTAACGCACGATAGAGCTGCACCCCGATTAGCCAATGCTGGGGCACCGCGTCAATGATTCGCGCGAGGCGGGGCGATCGCCAGATCAGCAACCCGCCAATGAGGATCGGAACGAAAATTCCGTATTGGATCGTGGGGGTACGATCCGCGGTGCCCCGATAGGCATCGGCCGATGCGAGCGCGATGGCGAGGAGAAACCATCCGATGACGGTTAGGGCTGCGGCGCGGATGGTCGCAGTGCGGTCCTCAGTGGTCCAACCGGCGTTGCGAAGCGCGCTTTGCAATCCAAACAGGATAGCGGCTATCATGCCGATCGCGCCGGCGAGCACGTAATAGGGAAGATAGGCGGGAACGATCATCACATACCTCCAAAAACAAGATTACACCCTTCATTTCGCGGGTCACCAAAGGTGACGGTTAGCTGCCCTTTCGAATGTCGGTCTCGCGTTAGAAACCCGTGAACTGCCAAAGCGATAGTCAGATCAAGCTGACTGACGATCGGCAAGGCGCCATCTTAAGAAAAACGCCAAGGCCAAAAGTACCTATATAATTTATAGTCACTTGTCAATAGATAGTTAGTTGAAAATTTTAAGCGAAGCGCGTATTTGTCATCCGTGACCAGCGGATATGACCAAAGTTGCCCGGTTGCCCAAGCCCTCGATGTCGTCGGCGAAAAATGGTCGTTGCTCGTGCTCCGGGATCTGTTCCGCAAGGGTCCGTTGCGGTTTCATGATTTGGAGGCGGGGCTCGGGGGCGTCGCGCCAAACACCCTGTCCGCGCGGCTCAAGACGCTCGAAAAAAAGGGGGTAATCGGGACGCGGCTTTATGAGCAACATCCGCCTAGGTTCGAATATTTCCTTACGGAAAAAGGCCAAGCGCTAGGCCCGGTATTGAAGGCGCTCCATAATTGGGGAGAGCGCTATGGCTGAAGGATCCGACGGCTCGCATGTAGCGTGAGCGGCTGCGTGGCGACGCGAGGATCGTTCGCATGACGACGGATGGTCGGCGGCGTCATGACGATGCTGCGCGAGGCGGTGGGGGGCCGACTCCGCTAGACAGAGGTGCTCAGGCAGCCGCGAGAACCGCCAGAGCCGCATCGAGCATCCCGGCGGGAAGCCAAACGACGCGGGGCCCGGCCGTCCAGATCAGCACCATCCGCAAAGTTTTGTCTGGCCAGAGCGGCGCCAGAACCGCGCGGTAGAGCGCCATTTGCGCGAGGTATTCGGCGGGTGTGCCGTCGAGCGGGCAAGGTGCGCCAGTCTTGTAATCGGCGACGAGAATTTCTTTCCGGTTTTCGCCAATCCGGTCGATTTTGCCATTGACGTCAATCATCCGCCGCCCAGTCGCAATTCTGCCTGCCACACAAACTTCCGCTTTCGAATCTTGCTCGAACAAACCGGCAAGCTCGGGCAGGGCGATCACCTTGAGCGCCTCTAAGGCGAGATTTTGTCGCGCCGTTTGGTTGAGACCAGGAGCCCGCGCGGCTAGGAAGGTCAGCGCCGCGTCGCGGCGGTGCGGCGCGGCAATGCCCGGCAGATATTGCAACAGCAGATGCACCAGGGTGCCGCGCCGCGAGGCTTCGCGCCTTTCGTGCGCGCCTCCCGTGCCGTCGAGGCGATGGGCTGGCGCGAGTGCGTGCGAAGGCCTGACAGGCGGGATCGCATTTGTCTCGAATCCGGCGCCGCGCCAGAGCCAGCCCGGTAAGACGGCGGCCGGCGTGGCGGCGGCCTCGCCGTTTGACATAGCGGCGTCGCCAAGCACGCCGCTCCCCTCCGAGACAAAACGCAGAATTTGCTCCTCGCCATTCCAGAACGCCGGCACGGTCTGAATTGCGGCTTCATCGGCGAGAGCCGCTTCGATCATCTTGGCCCAGCAGCCGGGATCTGGCCCTTTCGCACCATGAAACCCGGCGATATAGAGACGCCCTTCGGCGCGCGTCAAAGCTACATAGAGAAGCCGCCTGTATTCATCCCTCGCCGCGTCGCGTGCCTTGCCGCGCGCGGCGGCAACGACTTCGCAATCGAGCTCCCTCTTTGGCGACCACGCGATAGTCTGTGCGCCGGGCACCTTCGTGTCGAGCGCAAAGACTCTTGGGTCGTGGCGTGGCGACGGCACGCGGCAGGTATCGGGGAGAAACACGATTTTTGCTTCGAGCCCCTTGGCCGCATGGACGGTCATCACCCGGACCGCGTCCTCGGCCCCCTCCATGTCGCGCTTGATCGAGTACTCCAACCCCGCGAGATCGTTGAGAAAGGCCGCGAGCGACGGCGCCCGCGCGTCTTCGTGGCCGATGGCGAGACGCAAGAGTTCGTCGATGGCATCGCCGGCTTCCGGTCCAAGTCTTGCTTCGATGTCGCGGCGTCCGCCATCCGCGCCGAGAAGGCCCGCGTAGAAAACAAAAGGACTGCCGCCCGCCCGCGCGCGCCAGCGAGCGAGCTTGGCTACGGCCTCGACATGCCTTGTGCCGGTCGAGGCTTGGAGCGCATCGAAAAGACTTGCCGCCCGGCCCGGCGCGAGCGCCATTAGATCGTCATCGTCGAGCCCGATCAACGGCGATTTCAGCACGCAGGCGAGCGCAAGATCGTCTTGCGGAAGCAGAGCGGCGCGGCCGGCTGCCATGAGATCCATGACGGCGACATGATGCGTGAGCTCAAGGCGGTCGGCGCCAGCCGTGCGGATTCCGCTCTTTTTCAGAGCCCGTATCATCGCCTCGAAAAAAGGCCCGCGTGTGCGAACGAGGATCAGAATGTCGCCAGGGCGCACCGGCCGCCGCCGCAAGGTTTGGCTGTCGTGCACGAATTCATCGGAACCAGGTTTAATGAGATGCGCGATCTTTTTGGCAACCCGCTGGGCAACAAGATTGGCCGGGTCTTTCGCATCGAGAAGATCGAGCGGAAGCGTCCACGCGCGGGGATCTTCACCGGACCGCGCCGCCGCCAGTGGCCAGAATTCAACAAGACCAGGCAATTGATGCTTCAACGCTTGGTGCGGCATCCAAGCGTCATTCGCCCCGACAAGCCCGCTTTTGTGATCCCCGTGCTCGAAAACCTTGTCGATCGCGGAAAGAACGCCGGGCGTCGAGCGAAACGACAGGGTGAGCGGCACGTGCGCGAAAGGTTGAGCGCCCGCTGTAAATCGGGCTTCGAATTTTCGCCGCATCTTGTCGAACATGAGCGGCGCGGCGCCCTGGAAGGAAAAGATCGATTGTTTTTCGTCGCCGACCACGAAGAAAGTGCGCGGGCCTTGGCTTTGCCCGCGCCCGGCCGCGAAATCGCCGGTGAGCTCTTCGAGAATTTTCCACTGGGCTTCGCTTGTGTCCTGCGCTTCATCGACCAGAACATGGTCGATTCCGGAATCGAGCTTATAGAGCACCCAACGCGCATCGGACCGTTCGAGCAAAGCCAAGGTTTTTGCGATGAGATCGTCGAAATCGAGAATTCCGCGCGCGGATTTCTCCTCACGGTAGCGCTCGAAGATCGCACTTGCGACTTCGATAAGCGCGCGCGTGCGGTCGAATGTCGCGGCACGCCTGCGCTCGGCGCGAAGCACATCGAGACGGAGTTGCTCGGCGCATAGATCCATCCCGATGTTGGGGTGCTCGTCCAAAAGACCGTTCGTCAAAAGTCTTTGGGCTTTGCTGCCTTTACCGTTGTCGATAAAATAGATAGCGAGATAGCAATCGAGACATTTTGAGAGGCACCCGCCGGGGGCTGCCAATTGATAGGCCATTAGGGCTTTTCGGAAATGGTTTGCACGGCCCTGGTCTTCCGGCTTACCCCTATCGAGAATCGCCGCGATCACGCTCCAGCGCTCCGGCGCGATCCCTTCCTCAACCATCTCCCGCTCGATTGCGCCAATCTCGCGGCCCTCCGCCAGAACCAGGGAACGGCGCAAAATCTCCGCGGGCTCTTCTAGCCAGCGCGCGCGCAAAGTCGCACCGTGCTTCATCGATTCTTTGATGAGGCCATCAAAACCCTCCGGGCCGCATTCGTCGAGGACGCGCCGCACAGCGGCGCCGAGCGCGCCCTTGTCCGAAGTCGCCCTCGCGAGAACCTCGCGCCGGGCGCGCTGCAACAATTCCGCCTGACGAAGGTCGTCGGGTACTTCAAAGCGAGCCGGCACATTGGCCTCGAAGGGAAACAAATGCAGCAGCCGTTCGCAAAACGCGTGGATCGTCTGGATTTTTAAGCCGCCGGGCGTCTCGACCGTCCGCGCAAAGAGTCTTCGTGCCGCGGTCAATTCGTGGCTGCCTGGTACCGGCGCCCCGAATGCGACAATCTGCGCGCAAAGTTTGTCGCCGGAAAGCTGCGTCCAAAGGGCTAGCGTATCGAATACGCGGGCCGCCATGTTGGCGGCCGCAGCCTTGGTGAAGGTCACGCAGAGTATTCTTGCGGGCGCGACGCCTTGGAGGAGAAGCCGGATGACGCGGCTCGCGAGAACATGCGTCTTGCCCGATCCGGCATTGGCCGAAACCCAAACCGACTGGTTCGGATTTGACGCCAGGTGCTGTTTGCCCCGCGTGTCAGCGGGTATCTGGACGAAAGCCATTAAATGCCGCCGCCTTCCGGCTCACCGCCTAGTGACCATTCCTTGACACGGGCAAGATGATCGTAAGCGTTGTAGCGCTTCGCGAATTTCGGAAACGGACGCGGCGGATAGGCTGTCGCCGGGTCGCGGAACTGATCGAGCAGTTCAACAAGACCGTAAAGATGGTCCTCCGCGACATCCAAGAAGCTTTTTTTCGTGATATTGGCTCTAGCCTTGGCAAAATCCAGGGGCATTTCCTCGCCGCCCAAGAGTCCTCCGAGTTTTAAATAAACCGCCGTGACCGATGTCACCGACGCGCCAAGGTCGAAGGCGCCGCGCCGGCACATCGCCGCCTCCAATGTCAGCTGCGGCGCGAAGCCCACGAAAATTTCATTCGGTCCCGGCGGTGTTCCAGTCTTGTAATCGACGAGCGTTACTGTTTCATCGGTATTCAGCTCGATCCGGTCCGCGCGGGCGGTGAGCGTGAAGATGGAACCATCATCAAGCGGGATGTCGAGTTTGCCCTTGAGCTCGGTTTTGATCGCTTTGATCCCATCCCGGCGGCCTGCTTCGAAGCCGAGATAGTAATCGATCGTCTTTTCGAGCCGGGGCCACCTTAGCGCGGCGAAATCGGCGTCTTGCAATTGCGCGGCGAGTTCTTCGCGCAGAAGGGCGCGAAGTTTTTCGCGCGCGTCTGTTGGCAGGGGTCCAATCGGGTGGCCATCGACAAAGCGCTCAAGTGCCGCGTGGATCGCGCTGCCGAATTCGCCCGCGCCCAAAGCACCGCCGAGGGGATCGAGTTCCTTGAGACGCAGAATCGTCTCGGCATAAAGGGCGTAGGGGTCGCGCCGCAGCGTCTCGATCTCGGTCACGCTGAGGCGCTTTGGGCGCAGCTCGACCGGCGGCCTTGGCAGCGGTCTTTCGATCGACGCCCGGACCGGGGCAGGACGGTCGATTTCCTGCGCAAGGCCTAGATAAAAGTCTCCGCGTTGACGGCACGCCTTCCATTTCTCGTCACCAAGCGCCGCCATGCGCTGAAGGAAGCGCGACGCCGCCACGGGCGCGCCGTCGCGCTTGCGGGCGCGGCTCAAAATCACTTTGCTGTTGCCCATGGCTTGCGCGAAATCATGCGCCGTCTGGCCGAGTTTGCGCTCCGGCGGAGTGAGGCCCAGCGCCGCGCGCATGGGCCGGTTGAGAAAAGCGTCGGTGCGCGCCTGAGGCGGCCAAACTGTCTCGTCGAGGCCCCCAAGCAATATGACATCGGCGTCGATAAGGCGCGCCTCGAGAAGCCCGAGGATTTGGAGGCGCGGATGCGCCCGCGTCGCCTCGCGCAGGATGATTTCGCGCGCGACCGCCGCAAAAAAAAGCCCGTAGGATTCAGCGTCGAAGGTCATCCGGTCTGGGGCGTTTTGCATAAGCTCCTCGAATAGAGAGTCGAGCGCCTCCCGGTCCTCGCGGTCTACGTCATCGTCCCCGGAGCCAGCGATCGCGTCGATCGTGTCGCGATGCGCCGCCGCCCACCCGTCCAGGGTGAGTTTGCCGCGCAAGTTCAGAAGCGGCGCGAATTGGGCGCCAAGGCGGGACAGCAGATCTTCAAGGCTTGCCCATTCTTCGGCGGAAATCCGCTTCTTGGCCGGATGCGCGAAAGGATCGTTCGCTTCGTCACGAGCCGCGGCGATCAAGGCGGACGGTTCGCCAACAATGCGTTCGGCAAGGCGTCCAGCGGCGCTGGCGGAGCGCAGCAGGCCGATTTCGAGTAGCACAGCACGCCGGGCAATGTCTTCGCGGGAGAGCCCCAGCCGCAGCAGCGGATGTGTCAAGAGCGCGGCAAGGTCTGCCACCTCCATCTTGCTCGCGGCGCAGGCGATCGCGAGCCGCGCCAGCGCGCCAATAGGGCTCGTGCTTAAGGGTTCGCCGGCGGAGTCGTCGACATCGACGCCCCAGCGCAGCAATTCCGTGTGCACCCGCCGTGCGAGGTTGCGATCCGGAGTGACGAGCGCCGCCGTTTCGCAAGGCGTCTCCAAAACGTGCCGCATGGCGATCGCGAGCGCCAGCGCTTCCTCGCGTTCGTCGGCGGCCTCGATCAAACTGACCCCTTCCAGCGCGGCACCAAGCAAAGGCGCGTCCATTCCGGCGCGGAAATCGATCCATTCGTCGGTCGATTCCGCCGGACGCAAGGCCTCGGAAACAAACGTACCCCGAGCGGCGAGGCTTTGCGCGACCTCGCCGAGACTGACAACAACTTCGCGCTTGACGTGGAGAAAGCCGAGGAGGCGGGAGAGCGCGGCTTGCGGATGCGTGAACGAGGCCTCGATATTTTGGCCGGGATCGCCGGCGATCATCGCCCATGTGCGATCGTCGAGATCAAGATCGAGGCCAGGCAGCACGACCGCGCCCTTCGGCGCCCGGGCGATTGCCGCGAGCAGGCGCGCGGTCGCGCGATTGGTGCCCGTCGAGCCGATCGCGATGACCGGACCGCTTAGTGTGCCATCTTGCAGGCGGCGGCTTTGCGCCTCGATCAGCGCAACCTGGCGCCGCGCCTTGTCCACCAAGTTGCATTCAGCGAGAATCTTTGGCCATTGCCCGATCGCGATATTGAGGAAAGCGAGCGTGATCCGCCAATAGCGGTCGAACTCGGGGAGAACGAGCGGATCGAGGGTTTTCCAGGCTACATCCTCGATGATTAATTCATCGATGAGGTTCGCGAGCTCGCCGGACAAATACCAGGCATCGGCGGGCGTCGTCGCGACAAGAAAAGACTCATGCGTATCGAACTCATATTTGCCTTGCGCGTCGACCGAGACGATCGCATGGCTTAGGAATTGCGCCCATTCGAGGATCAGTCCGGCGAGCTCCATCCGCCGCGCGATCTCCCCCATTGCCGCGGGGAGACCCGGCTCATAGGTGCGATCAAGCGCCGCTTCATCGATGAGCATGCTTGTCTCCGTTTCCTCGAGCGCGCCGAGTGGCAGAATTCGCGGCAACAGCATCGAAGGACGGCCTATCGCGCGGGAAATTTCTTCGGCGAGCGCGCGGGCGGCGCGCCGCGTCGGCACATAGATCGTGGCTTCCGCCATTTCGAGCGGGCCGAGGCGGCTCGAAAACCCCTCGACAACGCGGCCTTCGAGGAGCGCCGTGACAAAAGTCTTCAAAAAGGGCGCGCCAGGCGCGATGGTGAAAACGTTCGCTGCCTGCATGAAGCTTTCGGCCTGAGCTGCGGGATGATCGCGGCCCGCATCCTATACGGCTTTACCTGCCTGTCCCAAGGTTGCCGCGCGGTTCCCACCAAAAATGTCGGCGACGCCATTTGAAGCGCACCAAGCTTCGTCGTCGAAAGGCTTCTAATTCAAGCGCCAGCGTGCGAAGATAAGCTTAGGGTAGCGCTAAATTTTCAGGGCGGGACCTGCTGTGAATTTGTAGTTGCCATAGCGTATGCGTTGCATAATCACAGGGCATGCGCCACGAGATCCGGCAGTTTATAGCGGAGCGGCCGGTCCCTTGCTGGCGCTCGAGCTGGAACCTTATCGGCTAATCTCCGTTCGTGTCAGCAGAACCTCGGAATAATCCGGCATCCTGCCGGTGTTTTCGCATGACAGGAGATTTCCATGAGGCTCGTAACAGCAATATCCACGGCAGCGCTCGTGCTTGCGCCGGCCGCCGGGCTCGCACAAGCTCCCGCAAATGGTCCAGGAGACACGAAGGATCAACCCGGCGTAGTAGAGAAGGTCATTGGGACAATTACCGGTCGCTCTCCGGGAACGAAAGATGGTGATGCAAAGAGTGGCGATCGCGACTCTGCCGCGAAGAGCGCGGGCAATACAAACTACCCCGATTGGGAAAAGGTCAAGAAGACCGATTCAGGAAACACGAAAACGAACCCGGCGCAGTAGGAAAGGCCATTGGGGACAATTACCGGCCGCTCTCTGGGCACGAAGGAGCGGCGACCGGGACTCCGCTGCGAAGAGCGCGGGCAATACAAACTACCCCGATCGGGCAGCGGTCAAGAAGACCGATAAATAGCGGGATGCCGGGCGGCGGCCAGACGTCTTCACCCCGGCGCGCGCTTGTCGCGGGCCGGGGGAAGGCCGCGCGTGGGACCGAGCAACACATCGCCAGAACAAGGCATAGAAGGCTGTAACCCCAATCACGCAGTGCATGGTCAAGCTGCGCTCTCCAGGCTCGGGGTGGGGGAGTTCCCTGCGACAACCTCGATCCGGTCTGCGGCCCTTAAACGAGGGTGCCCTCCGCAAGAAGTTGAGTTATCGTGGCGCCGGCGCGCCCCGGCTTTGGGGGACTGCCCCGGGTCACCGTGCTTTTTCAATCGCGGGCAAGATCACGTCACGATAGCTCTCCTCGGTGATCGGACCGGCGAAACGGTAGGCGATCGTGCCGTCGCCCTTGACAACAAAAGTTTCGGGCACGCCATAGACGCCCCAGTCGATCGCGGTTCGCCCGTTGCGGTCGGCGCCGATTTTCGCGAAAGGGTCGCCTGCCTCGGCGAGAAATTGCCTGATGTTTGCCGGATCGTCCTTGTAGGCGAGCCCGAACAACCGCGCACCCGCGCGCGCAAGGGCAGGATCCGCGGATAGCCGCATGATCAACCCATGCTCCTGGTGGCAAGGCACGCACCAGGAGGCAAAGACATTGACGAGCGTCACCTTGCCTTGGCGGAGATCCGCATCCGAAAATCCCGGCTTGTCCGGCAGCCCGTCGACGGGCGGCAAGGCGAAGGCCGGGACTTGCCTGCCGATGAGCGCGGACGGCAGAAGCGACGCATCGCCGGAATAGAGCCGAATCACGAACAGTGCCGCGAGCGCGGCGAAAAGTACCAAGGGGACAAAAACGAGACGCGGCCGCCGCGCGGATCCCGCTTCTGGCCTGGGCGCCGTTGCCGTCATCTTATTCCAAGCTTCCCGAGTCCGGGGTTTGACCCTGCCGAATTAATTCTTGCAGCGCCTGTTTCAAGCGCATGTAATCGGCCAGGATCGTCACGATCATTCCCGCCACGATCACCAAGGCAAGGGCATAGGCCGCGACGACAAAGCCAAAGTGCGGGTCATGGCTCATAAGCGGCCTCCCAGGCGGATGACGCGCCCGCGCGGCCCTGCTCCTGAGCGCCAGCCGCCAAAATCGACAGGCGGCGCAACCGCCTGCGGAGGATTTCGTTGCGGATCGCCATGAGAAAGAGCGTGACGAACAGAAAGGTGAAGGCGAACGCCATCACCACCAGCGGCCACAGCATGGACGGCGCGATCGCGGGACCGCCGAGGCGGAAGACCGAGGCCGGCTGATGCAGGGTGTTCCACCAATCGACGGAAAATTTGATGATCGGAATGTTGACCGCGCCGACAAGGGTGAATATCGCGGCAGCGCGGGCGGCCTTGCCCGGATCCTCGATCGTGCGCCACAAGGCGACGACGCCGAGATAGATCAAGAAAAGCACGAGAACCGAGGTAAGACGCGCATCCCAGACCCACCAAGCACCCCACATGGGCTTGCCCCAGAGCGAGCCGGTGCCAAGGCAGAGCAAGGTGAAGCCGGCGCCAAGCGCCGCCGCCGCCTTTTGCGCCGCGTCGGCCAGAGGATGGCGCCAGACAAGCGTGCCGAGTGCCGCCGAGGTCATGACGACATAGATCAACATGGCAAGCCAGGCCGCGGGCACATGCAGATACATGATCCGGACAGTCTCGCCTTGCTGATAATCCGGAGGGGCGACGAACCAGGCGAGATAAAGGCCAACGCCGAGCGAGAGCGCGGTGAGGCTCGCCGATAAGGGCACGAGTACTTTGGCAAGCCGCAGGAAATTGGCTGGATTGGCGTAATTCAACATGATTTTCATCTAAGTTGGAGCATGCGAAAATGGACGATGCATGCAGTACAGCAAAGCGTTCCGGTTTTGGATGGTGGAGCTGAGGGGAATCGAACCCCTGACCTCTGCAGTGCGATTGCAGCGCTCTCCCATCTGAGCTACAGCCCCAAAACCGCTGTTTACGCGCGTTGCAAAGCGCATGCAAGGTTGTTGCTGCCGGCCGGACTTAGAGATCGAATACATTGCGGCACTTGTCGGGCCCCACTTGCCAGCGAGGCCCGGGCCGCGTAAACGAGCTTAGTCCAGGCAAGCGGTCCGGAGTTCCAATGCGCGCTATTCTCGACGTCCTTTTAGTGGTTCTGCAGCTTTATGTTTATGTGATTATCGCCGCGGTGATCCTGTCGTGGCTCGTCGCCTTCAATGTCGTTAACCGCCATAATGAGGTGGTGCGCTCGATTTGGAACTTCGTGACCGCGTTGACGGAACCGCTGCTGCGCCCGATCCGGGGAACGGTACCAAATCTCGGCGGCATAGATATCTCGCCTCTAATTTTGCTGTTGTCGGTTTTTTTGCTCGAACGCATCATCGAGGAATATATTTATCCAAACGTGTTCTAAACTCGTCCTTGCCCACGTTCCCCGGTCCGCTTGACCGCAATTGTCTATGGCCCTAGTTTCCGCAGGTGTCTTTGCACCAGATTATACCCGATCTAGCCTATCGACAGGAAACCTTTTGCGGAGATGTGAACATGGTCGATATCGTGCTGATCAATCCGCGTTTCGAGATGAGCTATTGGGGTATGGAGCACGCCCTGCACCTATGTGCCAAGCTTGGCAAGCGCGCGAATATGCCGGTTTCAGCCCTGCCCTTGCTTGCGGCTCTGACGCCCGCGGAGCACAAAATCACT
>DATBYR010000318.1:0-2834 GCA_036513565.1 Methylocella sp.
GGATTGAGAATCGGCAGCAGCGCCTCGACTCTCCGGTCGAGATTGCGCTGCATCAGGTCGGCCGACGAAATATAGACATGCGCTTTGGGATGCGGCAGAGCGTGGCCGCCGCCGAAGCAATAAACCCGGGCATGCTCGAGAAACCGGCCGATGATCGATTTAACCGTTATGTTTTCGGACAGCCCCTCGACGCCCGGCCGGAGGCAGCAGATCCCGCGCACGACGAGGTCGATGTTTACCCCCGCATTGCTCGCCGCATAGAGGGCGTCGATGATCTCGGGATCGACGAGGGCATTGCACTTTGCCCAGATCGCGGCGGGCTTGCCGGCTTTGACGAAGGCGATCTCGTGCCCAATATGTTCGAGAAGCCGCTGCTTGAGCGAAATCGGCGAAACCGCCATCCGTTCGAGCCCGGCCGGCTCGGCATAGCCGGTGATATAATTAAAGATACGCGAGACATCGCGTCCGATTACCGGATCGGCGGTAAAGAACGAAATGTCGGTATAGATCTTCGCCGTCACCGAATGGTAATTGCCGGTGCCGACATGGCAATAGGTGATGAGGGAGCCTGCTTCACGGCGCACGACCATCGACAATTTAGCGTGCGTCTTTAGTTCGATGAAGCCGAACACCACTTGCGCGCCGGCGCGTTCGAGATCGCGCGCCCAGCGAATGTTGGCGGCCTCGTCGAAGCGCGCCTTGAGCTCGACGAGGGCGGTCACCGACTTGCCGGCTTCCGCCGCCTCGATCAGGGCGCGCACGATCGGACTGTCGGAGGAGGTGCGATAGAGCGTCTGCTTGATCGCGACGACATTGGGATCGGCCGCCGCCTGATTGAGGAACTGGACCACCACGTCGAAGGATTCATAAGGGTGGTGGACGACGAGATCCTTTTGTTTGATCGCGAGGAAGCAATCGCCACCATTGTCGCGGACACGCTCCGGAAAGCGCGGATTATAAGGCTTGAACTTGAGGTCCGGCCGGTCGAGACCGACAAGTTCGGCCAGCTCGTTCAAGGCCAGCATCCCGTCCAGGATAAAAATCTCGTCTCCCACGACATCGAGTTCCTCGGCGACAAATCCGCGCAGCTCCTCGGGCATGCTACTGTCGAATTCGAGTCGGATGACCGAACCCCGGCGCCGCCGCTTCAGCGCGCTCTCGAACAATAACACCAGATCCTCGGCCTCCTCCTCGACTTCGAGATCGCTGTCGCGAATGACCCTGAAGAGCCCGTGACCACGCACCTGATAGCCGGGAAATAGACTTTGCGTGAACATGCCGATAGCGGTTTCGAGCGCGACGAAGCGCTGGCCTTTCCCGCCCGGCTCCTCGGGGAGGCGGATGAACCGTTCGATTTTAGCGGGAAGGCGGATCAAGGCCGTGCGGTTCTTGTGGTCGCTTGGCCCGAGCAATTCGAGGGCGATCGTAAAACCGAAATTGGGGATGAACGGAAACGGATGCGCCGGATCGACGGCAAGCGGCGTCAGAACCGGAAAAACATGCGTCAGGAAATGCTGACGCAGCCATTCCGTTTCATCCTTGCTGAGATCCGGCGGGTCGATGATCGTTATTCCCGCGCCTTGTAGCTCCTTGCGTAGCTCGCGCCAACGGCGTTGCTGTTCTGCCGCCAAAAGGTTTACGCGCTCGCGGATCTTGCCAAGCTGTTCGGACGGCGAAAGCCCATCCTCGGATGGCGCCGCGATTCCGGCACGCATCTGGCCGCGAAGACCGGCGACCCGCACCATGAAGAATTCATCGAGATTGTCGGCGGAAATCGACAGGAACCGCAATTGTTCGAGCAATGGATGATTGCGGTTCGATGCCTCAAGCAAGACCCGCCGGTTGAATTCGAGCCAGGACAATTCGCGGTTGATGAAGCGCTGCGGTGTTGGCGCAACCCCGCGCGGCGGCGCGGCGGATTCGTCGCGATCATCCGTGGGCGGAATCGGCGCGGACGCTCCTTGGACCGTGTCGAGCTGCGCGGCGAATTCAATCGAAACCGCGGCACGATCGCTCCCGTCCGGCGCCGCGGCCACTGGCGGCGAAATATGGTTCGCCGCGGTCGGATTGCTTTTCATGCCGCGTTTTGGCTCCGCTCCGCGTTTGACAACGGCCAGCTTTCGTCTTTCCGCTTGCGAACTCAACATCCCCTCCTTGACCTAACGCCGCTGGAATTTCGTTGTGATTGATGACGGGATCGTGACTAATCCCCTTTGTCCCGTCGGCTTGCGCCCGTCGGTTTTGGCCCAGCCGCTTCGGGGTGCTCGCTATCGCCGGATTGTTTTCAACATGAATCGTACCACATCCAAGGCGATTGGGCACATGCGGGTTTTTAATCTGGAGTGTGGCGAATGCGAATCGGCGTGCCGAAGGAAATCAAGGAGCATGAATATCGGGTCGGGTTGACCCCCGAGTCGGTCCGCGAATTCGCCGGCGCTGGGCACGAGCTGAGCGTCGAAACCGCCGCCGGCGCCGGGATCAATTCCACGGATCAGGCCTATCTGGAGGCCGGCGCCACAATAGTGGACACCGCCGCCGAAATTTTCGCCAAATCCGAAATGAAGCCGCAGGAGAGCGAGTGGACGAAGCTGCGCGAAAATCAGATCGTTTTCGCATTTTTGCATCTTGCGGCCGATCTCGCGCAGACCAAAGGGTTGTTGGCTTCCGGCTGCACCACCCTCGCCTATGAAACTGTAACCGGGCCGGACGGCCAAGGCCTTCCGCTTCTCGCGCCGATGAGCCAAGTCGCCGGGCGGCTCGCGATCGCGATCGACCAGGGCGGTTGCTTCGAAAGCTCGCACGCGACGACGCATGCCGCCCCCACTTTCATCAAA
>DATBYR010000319.1:0-3593 GCA_036513565.1 Methylocella sp.
GGTTCGTGGATGTCCAATGAAGGCGGACATAGCCATCTTTCTCTCCGAGGCGCGCTTCAAAGCCAATGGAGGCGATTTCTTCGCCGGTGCCGACAATCGACCATCGCAAAGTCCCGGAGGTCCACGCGCCCTGCTTCAGCCACCCCGTCTTGAAGAGACGCGGCAGGTTGAGGGAGAGACTATCCTCAACTGTCGGCCGCCCCCCAGATCTTCCGCTTCCGTAGCCTCCCATGCAGAAAAACCTTTTTTCGCACGCACGGCGGCAATACGATGCCGTGGATCCTGACAATCGTCTCGTTGCGAGTGAACTGGAACGCCGATGGAACGACAAGCTCATCGAGGCGCGGCGGCTCGAAGATGAGCTGGAAGCCTTCGCTACGCAACTCCAACCCGCTCTTGGCGAACAGGAGCGTGAACATCTCATGCGCCTTGGCGCTGACCTGGAGATCGCCTGGTCGCACCCGGCCGCGACAGTGGCGACGCGCAAGCGGATTGTCCGCGCCATCCTGCATGAAATCGTCGTGCGCGTCGAAAATGACAGGATTGAGATGGTCCTGCATTGGCAAGGCGGTGACCACACGCCATTGCAAGTCAAGAAGAACGCGACCGGCAAAAGCCGCTGGACGGTCGAAGAGGACGGCCGGAGCGCTAACGCGCGGAAGTATCGGAACTATTCCGGAGACCGCGGAAACTGAAAATACACGGTCATATCAGCTGGATTCGAACCAAGATTAACGGAGTCAGAGTCGCTTCCCGGGGCGCCGGGTTTCTGGTGGTCGCTCGTCTCGGCGATCCTTGGAGTTGCGGCCGGTATCGTGCTGCTGTTGTGGCCGTTGAGCGGCGTCCTCTCGCTTACCTTGGTTCTCATCGTGTTTTTCGTGATCGAAGGCGTTGCCTAGATAATGTTCGCGCTCGAGCACAAGCGCGAGCTGTCGGGACGATGGGGCTGGATGCTGGCGAGCGGCATCATCGACCTGATCTTGGCCACTATCATTCTCGCAGGCCTGCCGGGCACCGCAGCCTGGGCGATCGGGCTGCTGGTCGGCATCAATATGGTGTTCGGCGGCTCGGCGCTGATCGCGATGGCGCTGCATGCACGCGAGATCGATCCGCGTTCGGCTGCCCCGGCGCCTGAGGGAGGCTGCCTTGATTGGGAAGAATCTGATACAAGAAACGTTCGGCGCAGGCGCGCGACGCGGTCGATGGCCGTTGGCGCCGAGGCGCCGCGGGCCTGATCTTCGATAGCGTCGGCGCCGTCAAAGACACGCTCAAGGGGAACTAACCGCTGCGGCGAGGTTCTCGTTGCCCGGAACCCCATGCTTCGCACTGTTGTGGCTAAGAACAGAGAGGGCAAATTCCCTACTAACCCAGGGAAATTAACAGGGAATTTTACGAAAATCCGGCCGAGGTTGTTGCGCATCCGATTCTTGGCGGGCTACATCATCGGTACCGTGTACCCATTGGCGCCGGGCAACCGCACCCCGCAGCAACCGGCGGGACCAAGCAGATGAAGCGCAAGGCGAAAGGGCTCAAGCGGCCGATAGACTCAGAGGTCGAAAAGCTTGCGGGTGAGCTGTGGGACGCGAGGGGCGGCCGCCCTCGGCACGGGAATTCCGTTCATAACGCAGTTGCAAGGCTTGGACCTCTGCTCGACCGATTTCGGAAGCGACAGGTGCCGCCACCGCCGCCACCGCCCGCGACGACGTTCCCCCGGAGATTGCATGTTATCTTCACTCGCGCTCCGCTCATTTATTTTCCATCCGAACCAAAGGCTTGTCCTTAAAGCCGTGCGACAGGCTCCCGCCAGGCCGGCTTATACACGGCGGCCACGGTGCACCGCGGATATTTTTTGTAACCTTGCCTGGAGGCGCGAAAACTTTTTTCGCGGCCTTTTGGTGCCCCCTTTTCGCGCTTGATGGAAATGCGCGAAATCAGGCGGTTAGGCGCTCTACCGGATCACGCGCGTTTGCATCAGGAAGAGGAATAATGTCACTTATAAATTATAACGTAAACGGTGCTTGCGGATTCATTATGTGGCGTAGACCACAGACACTCTGTCGAGACTTCCACATGATGCTAGGTTGTTGGTCTCGGGAGTGTTTGGTTCGGAATTCGAGGCTTTCTCTTGATTTAACCTAAACCAGCTTTGCGGGCTCTAATGCGGAGCTAGAGGGGATTTATGACCGTGATCGCTTTTGTGCGAAATAGGCATGTTCAGCTTCCCCACGCGGCCGGACAGGTCTTGGCCGAGCGCCTTCAAAAAGCTTGCGGGGCTTCAACGCGTCGCCGGCGCGCCCGCGATTAGTTTCGCGGCCATCCCGTTTTCACGCTCGTCATCACATCTTTGGCGCCGGCATTTGCACGGTCGCCGTTGCCTTGCCTTGAGTCCCGAGGGAGAAGACCGATGCCGGATTTGCGCAGGCAAATTTCCTATGGCGGCGGTGGCGCTGGCAAGGGCGAAGCGTGGATGCGAATCCGCCGCCGGCTGCGTGCGGAACTCGGGGAGGAAGTCTTCTCAACCTGGTTCGGGTGCCTCGAACTCGATGCGCTTTCGGACCAGGACGTCTACCTCTCGGTACCGACAAAATTTTTGAAGAGCTGGATTCAATTGCACTACGTGGACAGGATTCTTCCGACGTTGGCCAGCGAATTTCCCGCGATCAAGCGTGTGTCGATCAATGTTCGTTCCTCGACACGGCCGGCGACCGCCTGTGCCGCTGGCAGCCTCCGCGATCTCGTTGCGGGCGCCGGCCCGGATTCAGCGAGGGACCGGACCATAACGTCATTTGCCCCCTCCCTGCCGATGGGGCCTTCCGGCGCGACAACGTCATCCTCGAAAAGACCGGCTCTGGCGGACTCGTGCGAGGCCGAAGGACTCACTGGTTCGCCGTTGGACAGGCGCCTGATTTTCTCGAATTTCCTCGTCGGCGGGTCCAATCAGCTCGCCCACTCGGAGGCGCAACGGATCGCCGGCGCGGGACCGGCGGACCCACTGCACTACAATCCGCTCTATCTCCATGCCTCGGTCGGATTGGGGAAGACCCATCTTCTCCAAGCCGTCGCGCATGCTGCCACCTCGGCAAGGCGGCGGGTCATCTATCTCACCGCGGAGCGGTTCATGTATGGTTTCGTCTCCGCCCTCAAGGCACAGACAGCGATCGCTTTCAAGGAACGGCTACGGGCTATCGATGTCCTCGTGATCGACGACATTCAATTTCTTCAGGGCAAGTCGATTCAGCAGGAGTTCTGTCATACGCTGAATGCCTTGATCGATTCCCGGCGGCAGATCGTGATCGCGGCCGATCGGCCGCCGGGCGATCTCGAAAGTCTCGAGGAAAGGGTCCGGTCGCGGTTGGCCGGCGGCCTTTGCATTGAAATCGGCGGGCTAGACGAGGCGCTGCGGGTCAAAATACTCGAAGCGCGCATAGCCGCCGCCAAGCTGGTGCATCAAGCTTTCGAGGTTCCGGCCGCGGTCGTCGCCTATGTCGCGAGCGTCATCCGGACGAATGGCCGCGATCTCGATGGCGCCGTCAACCGGCTGCTCGCGCATGCGTCATTGAATGGCGCGCCGCATTCGATGGAAACCGCCGAGC
>DATBYR010000320.1:0-2678 GCA_036513565.1 Methylocella sp.
TGAGGCCGCGCTTGCCAAATAATGGCGCGCGCTCGGAAAATTGCGGATCGCTATGATAGCGGGCGACGAGCCCAACCGGCCCCGCCGAGCCAAAGACGAGCGGCACCCGCGCGTGGATGGCGGAGGGGACGATGTCGAGAACAGGGTGCACACCGTCGGTCGCGATCCCCGCCGCCCGTTCCACGATGAGGGCGATCGGATTGGCCTCGTAAAGGAGCCGCAGCCGCCCATGGTTATAACCGGCCCGCTGATCGCCGGGATAAAGGAAAATCCCGCCGCGCAGCAAAATCCGGTAGGTATCGGCGACGAGGGAGCCTGTCCAGCGCATATTGTGGTCGCGCTTCAGCGGCCCTTCGGTGCCCTGCTCGCAATCGTCGATAAAAGCCCGGACCGGAGCCTCCCAATGCCGGTAGTTGGAGGCGTTGATGGCGTATTCGGCGCTTTCCCGGGCGATGACCGGAGCGGACATCGCCTGGTAGAACCGGCCGGCGCGCCGGTCCAGGGTGAAGACTTGGGTTTGACCGCTTCCCAAAGCGAATACGATCGATGTCTGCGGCCCATAAATGACAAAACCGGCGGCGATCTGCATCCGCCCCGGTTGCAGGAAATGGGCTTCGGTGCCGTTCGCCTTGGCGAGCACGGGAAGAAGCGAAAAGATCGTTCCGATCGAGACATTGGCATCGATATTCGAGGAGCCGTCGAGCGGATCCATCGCAACCGCGAGCGCGCACGACGCATCGAGAACCAATGGCTCGCTCATTTCCTCGGAGACAACCGCCGCCACCGGAACCTGCCTGAACGCGCCGACGAACATATCGTTGGCGAGCACGTCCAGTTCCTTCTGAACATCGCCGTCCGCGTTGGTGCTGGCGTGGCTCGCGCTAAGTTGGCCGGATAGGCGGCCGAGGCCAATGAGGCCGGACATTTCGATGGCGGCCGCCGCGATCGCGCGAAGGACCTGCGCGGCGGCGCCTAAGCGAGCGTCGAGAGCGACGGCTTGATCGAGATAGGCGTCGAAGGTCCCGGCAATCTGGGGCATGGCTAGCCTTATCGCTCTTGTTTGACCCGCAATGTGGCGCAAAGCCGGCGGAAATAAAAGCGAATAATATTGAGATTGGACGGCGGAAAATTTAATGTCAGCCCAAGCGCCGTCCGGCCTGAGGGCATTTGGACCCGCAAGGGCGGGGCGGGACCTCGGCCGTAAGCCGGAAGTTCGCGTTGGCGGGGACACTTGGATTAAGCTCGTTGAGGAAGGCACCAGCGTCGCGTTGTTCGGTCACGCCGGCGGGCTTCGATTGACCCATGCCGGCCAAGAGGCCGCCAGCGCCGCGCTCAAGGGAAACGAACGCGACGGAACCGCAATTTGGGAGGGGAGTTCATCATGGAACAAAACCAATTCGGCATCGAACAAATCACCGCAGAAGATCGCGCCTACAACGGGTCACGTTTTTCGGAAGTGCGCGACGCGATTTTCGCCAATCCCTACCAAAAAATCTGGGGCCGCGATGGCGAGCCACCGCTGCCTTATCACAAAGTGATGCCATCGAATGTGTTGCGCGGTATTCTACCTTTTGGTCAGCCATATCAGTTTCGGCAAGCCTGCGAACGTACTGTCGACTCCCACGCCGACTTGCGCTGGGGTCCGGATGGAAGAGGATTCCGCCGCCTTATACATTCAAATGGCGTATGCCTGACGGGCTTGTGGGAGGTCACGGAGGAAACTGAGTATTCGGGCTATTTCAAGAAAAATAGCCAAGCGCTGGTGGCCGGACGCTATTCCGCCAGCGCCGTGACACATCGCGGTCAAATAAGATCACTGGCGCTTGCCGGCAAACTATTTCCCACCACCGACCCCAATCATGCCGAGCCGCTCCGGACCGCGAGCTTCTTTACCATGGAAGACATTGGTGGCGAGCACACAGACTATATGAACGATGCCGAGCTTCGCAATTCTCCCAATGTAACTCCGTGGCGGCAAGGTATTGGTCTGCCAATTCTGCTCCTTATAGGTATTGTCTTTATTCTAGTCGACAAAAAATTCACTTTGCGTCAGGTTTACTCGATCGCCGAACTCGGTAAACCGCTGGACGAACCGACACGGGCGCCCGCATTCATGCGCCTCCTAGTCGCGCCCAATCAACCGAGGATCGAGGGTGAAAACCTGGATATTCGGAATGAAATTCTAGCGCAGATTTTCGACAAAGGCGATCCCGCTCCAAAACGCACGCTGACGTTTCATATCGAAGTGACTGACGAAGGCACGACGCGAAACATCTTGGGTTTTGTGCGGGGAAAATTCAAGAATTGGCGCCGTATCGGCAAACTTACCTTCGACAATGCGGTCGCATCCTACAATGGCGATTTCGTCATTCATTTCAATCATCCCGGCTGGCGCGACGACAGAAATAATCCGGCGACGGCCTATCGCGCCGCCCTCTCGCGAGCATAGAAATAAGCGCACGCTGGTCGCCTGTATCGCACAGAATCGCGGCCCCGGACTTGTCCGGAGCCGCCGCCTCTTGCTGATTACGCACCTTTCTTGAACTTGGCGGCCTCCTCGGATCCGCCCGTCGCGTTCCCGGCGCTGTAGGAGTGCGCGCCGGTGCCGGCGAGCTTGCCTTTGTCGACGATCAGATACTCATCGCGGATCGGGCGGCCCTCGAAATAGCATTCGAGGA
>DATBYR010000321.1:0-2029 GCA_036513565.1 Methylocella sp.
GTTGTGTCGATCTTGCTTTGATCTTCCGCGTCGAACCCGCTCAGGGCGTCGAAAATATCGCGATTGACGCTCTCGACCGCTTTGAGAACGCCCTTGCTGGAAAAGCGCGCCTTGTCGCCGTCGCGCAATTCGACCGCCTCATGCGTGCCGGTCGAGGCCCCCGAAGGCACCGCCGCGCGCCCGCTCGACCCATCTTCCAAGGTGACATCGACCTCGACGGTGGGATTGCCGCGGCTATCCAAGATTTCCCGCGCGGCGATATCGACGATTGCGGTCATGCACGCTCCTGTTACGGTGGGGACCGGAAAAGCTCGGCTTTTACGCCGAAGCGCGGCGGGAAGGAAGCGGGCGTGAGCATTTTCGCGAGGGACCGGATTGGACCTTCCGGCATGAAAGCGGTAAGTCAAAGCTGAGGCCGAAGACGATCTTAAGCTTTTTGCAGCTATCGTCTCACAGCCGTCGTCGCAAGCTTTGGGAAAGGGGCCGGATGCTGTTCCATAAGGCGGCTTCCGTTATCTTATGCGCGGGTTTCGTCTCCCAAGCGGGCGCGCCTTCGGGCGGTCCGCCCTTGCCGGTTCCAAGTCCGGCACCGCCGGCCGATTCCGTCCAAGACAAAGCGCAAACTAAAACGCCGCCTCCTGCCTTGGAGCAAGCCTTGGAGGCCAAGGACCCAGATGCGGGCAAGACCTACCGCGCGCTCATAAGAAGGGAAGCCGCGAAGAACGGCTTGCCGCCTGACATCGCCGACGCCGTCGCGGCGATCGAGAGCGGCTACGATCCAGACGCGATTGGCGGCGTCGGCGAGATCGGCCTGATGCAGGTCCGGCCCGAAACAGCCGCGATGCTCGGTTTCAAGGGCGATCTGGCCGAACTCGCAAGACCCGACGTCAACATTCATTACGGCGTGACTTATCTCGGCCAGGCTTGGCGTCTGGCCGGCGGCGATCTTTGCCGCGCCCTGATGAAATACCGCGCCGGACATGGCGAAGAGATCATGTCGGTCCTATCCATGACTTATTGCGGCCGCGCGCGGGCCCGTCTGGCGGCGGCCGGCTCGCCCTTCGCCGCGGCAATTTCCGTGCCGTTCGTTTTCGACCCGGCCTTGCCCGTAGCGCCAGCGGCGAAACGTGGGCCACGAATACGCACGGCGGCGGTGAGCCGGGCCTTTTGGGCAGCGCATAACGCACGAGTGCAGGCGATCGCCAAACGCATCGAGGCCAAATGGCGGCGCATGGCGTCGCGGTAGAAAAAGTCGCGGCGAACTTCGCGTCAGTAGGCCGAAGTGAGTATCCTTCACGGCACTGAACGCCGCCAGATACGTGTTGGAGACGCGGCCCGTTTTGGCAGCCAAATCAAAGGCAGGAGAGAAATATCCGCGCCACAAAGCCAAGGTTTGGTGCTGGTTATGCGCGCCGTTAACACGTGGCAAAAGACCGTGTAAGCCGAAATAGACGCGCGGAGTTAGCTTGTGTTAGATTTGCGGGCTCGCGAAAGCGCGCGGCCAGCGCGAGGAGCCGTCGGCCATGCGAGATGCAACCGTGGATCGGGCGAATGTCATTGCTTCGCCCACGGTGATCTTCGCGGGGATTTTGGTGCTGGGGTTTGGACTCGACATGTTTTGGCCCGCTCCATTCCTGCCGGAAGGCTGGGGCTTTCCGCTGGGACTCATCGTCATTTTCGCCGCCGTCAACATCAAGCTCTTCGCGGCGCGGGAAATGGTCGAGTCAAAACCAATCTCAACATCCCGCAAGCCGGCAAACGATATTGCGACCTCCGGTCTCTACAGCGCGAGTCGCAATCCCTTATATATCGGCATGATCTTGCTCAATATCGGCATTGGCTGCGTCGTCAATTCCTTGTGGATTTTTCTCCTCTCTGCCGGGCTTGCGTTCACATTGCAAAAAGGCGTGATCGAGCCGGAAGAGGCCTATCTCGAACAGAAATTTGGCGACAAATATTTGCGCTACAAGGCCAAGGTCCGGCGCTGGATCTAAAATCAATTTCGCCGCGCAGATTTCACCTTGGCCGG
>DATBYR010000322.1:0-2542 GCA_036513565.1 Methylocella sp.
GTGATGATGCCGGTCCTGTCGCCGGCTGGCGTGCAGGAGATCGTCGATTACGGGCTTTACGGCTATGCAATGAGCCGTTTCACCGGCGCCTGGGTCGGCCTCAAATGCTTGAAGGATGCCGTTGAATCGACCGGCTCGATCGACGTCTCGCTCGATCGCGTGAGGCCGAGCGTTCCGGCCGGTTTCGTCATGCCCCCCGGCGGCCTCAATATTCGCGTGGACGACACCGTCCTTGATCAAGAGAAGCGCCTGCAGAACTTTAAGCGCGACGCCATGCTCGCCTGGCTCCGCGCCAATCGCTTGAACAAAATCATCACGTCCGGCGGTTCCAACGCGAAAATCGGCGTGATCACGGCAGGAAAATCCTATCTCGATGTGCGTCAGGCAATGGACGACCTCGGGATCGACGAGGTTGCGGCGAGCCGGCTCGGTTTGCGGCTCATGAAACTCGCCTGCACATGGCCGATCGAGCCCGTGAGCCTTCGCGAGTTCGCGCGCGGGCTCGAATTGATTATCGTCGTCGAGGAAAAACGATCGCTGATCGAAGTCCAGCTACGCGAGGAGCTTTACGGCTCGCCGAGCCAACCAGTCTGCGTCGGCAAGAAGGACGAAGACGGCAACTGGCTGTTTCCGGTCACCGGCGCGCTCGACGCCAATGACATCGCGATCGCGATCGGCCGCCGTCTGTTGCGGTTCAATAGTGGCGAGGATCTCGAACAGCGGGTGCGCAAGCTCGAACGCGCGCAGGCCGCGCTCGCCATGGCCGGAGAGGTTGCCACCCGCACCCCTTATTTCTGTTCCGGCTGCCCGCACAACACGTCGACAAAAGTGCCCGATGGCACGCGTGCCTATGCCGGGATCGGCTGCCATTACATGGTCCAATGGATGGACCGTTCCACCGAGGGCTTTGCCCAGATGGGCGGCGAAGGGGCGAACTGGATCGGCGAGGCACCGTTCTCGAAACGGGCGCATGTGTTTCAGAACCTCGGCGACGGCACCTACGATCATTCCGGCATCCTCGCGCTCCGCTTCGCCGTCGCCTCCGGCGTTAACATCACCTACAAGATTCTTTTCAACGACGCGGTGGCGATGACCGGCGGCCAGCGCCTTGAGGGCGGACTGACCGTCGAAATGATCGCGCGCCAGGTCGCCGCCGAAAATGTCAAGCGCATCGTCGTCGTCACCGACGAGCCGAACAAATATCCGGCCGCCACGCGATGGCCGGAGGGGCTGACCGTAAAGGACCGTCGCGAGCTCGACGGCGTGCAGCGCGAGCTTGCCGCGATTCCCGGCGTAACCGTGCTAATTTACGATCAGACTTGCGCGGCGGAAAAACGCCGCCGCCGCAAGAAGGGAGAGATGCCGGACCCGGACCGGCGCGTGATTATCAACGAGCTTGTGTGCGAAGGCTGCGGCGATTGCGGGGTGAAATCCAATTGCGTTTCGGTCCAGCCGCTCGAAACCGAGTTCGGCCGCAAGCGGGTGATCGACCAGTCGAGCTGCAACAAGGATTTTTCCTGCCTCGATGGCTTCTGCCCGGCCTTGGTTACGGTGCATGGCGCCCGCCCAAGGAAGGCCGAGATCAAACAACAGCAGGATTTTCCTGGCCTGCCGCGGCCCCTTGTCCGGGCAATCGGCGCCAAGCCCTGTGGGATTCTCGTGACGGGGGTGGGCGGCACCGGCGTCGTCACCATAGGCGCCATTTTGGGCATGGCGGCGCATCTCGAAGGCAAGGGCTGCGGCTCGATCGACATGGCTGGCTTGGCGCAAAAGGGCGGCGCCGTCTACAGCCATGTCAAGATCGGCGCCAAGCCCGGCGATATTCACGCGATCCGGGTGGCCGCCGGCGAAGCCGATCTGGTGCTCGGCTGCGATCTCGTCGTCTCCGGCACGAAGAAAGTGCTCGCCGCCGTGCGCAAGGACGAGACGGGGGTTGTCGTGAACACGGCGGAAATTTTCCCCGGCGATTTCACCCATGATCCCGATTTTTCGCTCCACCCGGAGGGCATCAAACGGGCGATACGCCAAGCCGCCGGGGAACACGTCAACTTTATCGACGCAACCGGCATCGCAACCGCCTTGCTCGGCAATTCGATCGCCGCGAATATGTTCATGCTCGGCTACGCCTGGCAAAAAGGCCTCGTGCCGCTCGACGATGCGTCGCTCCTGCATGCCATCGTCCTCAATGGGGAGGCCGTTGAGATGAACCAGGCGGCGTTTTTATGGGGCCGCCGCGAAGCCGCCAATTCCGCCGCGGTGGAAGATATTGCCGCGCCTTTGCGCAGGACAACCGCGACGCAACGGCAATCGCGATCCCTCGAAGAGTTGATTGAGAGACGCGTCTCCTTCCTTACCGCGTATCAAGATAAAGCCTATGCGAAGCGCTATTTGACTTATGTGAAGCACGTCGACGACGTCGAGCGGGCGAGGGTGCCGGGCAGACATGATCTCGCCGAGGCCGCGGCGCGCTATTACTTTAAGCTGCTCGCGATCAAGGACGAATATGAGGTCGCAAGGCTTTATAGCGACGGATCGTTCGCAA
>DATBYR010000323.1:0-3560 GCA_036513565.1 Methylocella sp.
CTTGCGGCCCTGGCTGTCGGTGCCTTCCCAATAATGCTTCGGCAATACCGGCAATTCCCCGACGATGGTCGGCAATTCCCGGTTTCCCGGAGCATCGAACGTGAATTTTATGTCGCGCTCGCCGATCTTCTCGTGTTTGACGACGTGACGATAATACGAGCCGTACATCGGGCTGTTTTTCTTCAGCGCCTCGATCGAGAAAATCACGTCCTCCGGCGTCACCGGCTGGCCGTCATGCCAGTGCGCCTCTTTGCGAAGCCGATAGATCACCCAGCCAAAGTCGTCGGGATGCGAAGCTGCTTCCGCCAGCAAGCCATATTCGGTGGCGACCTCGTCCTGCGACCGCGTCATCAGGTCTTCGTAGATCAGGGCGGCGGCGGGTGCGAGCGAGCCTTTGACGCCGGCAACCGCGATATTGAAATTATCGAAGGTGCCGATCGAGATCATGCGGGCGACGCCGCCCTTGGGGGCGTCCGGATTGGCGTAGTCGAAGCGCTTGAAGTCGGGGGGATATTTGATGTCGCCGAAAAGCGACAGCGCGTGCCGCCAGGCCGGTTCGCCCGCCGCGGTCTGCGCTTGCGCCCGCGCCGGGAGGCCGATTGTCGCTCCGAAAGCTGGGGCGACCGCGGCAAGGGTTCCTGTCTGAAGAAGCTGTCGTCGGGTAATTGCCAAATGAGAATTCCTGTGGGTACCGGGCGCTATTGAGGACGCAATATAAGGCAAGGGTTCGACAGGTTAAGTTGCTTTTTCCTCATGATGCCAGCCTGCGCGGGGTGCCGGTGCGGCGAAAGGTCCCGATAACGAGCTGGTGACGGGAACAGCAAAATGGCCGGGCAAAGCCCGGCCATTTGCAGCAAGAAGTTCATTTGGGCCGGAGGCCGCTATTTCGACGCCGTCGGCAGCGGAACCGGACTATCCGCGAGCGTGCGCAGATAGGCGATCACGTCGGCGCGCTCGCTGTCCTTCTGGATGCCGGCAAAGCCCATTGCTGTGCCCGGAACAAAACCCTTCGGATTGTCGATGAACTTGTTGAGGTCGTCATAGGTCCATTCGCCGCCCTTGGCCTTCATGGCGGCGGAGAAGTTAAATCCGCGGCCTTCGCCCTTCTTGTCGCCGAGGACGCCAAAAAGATTCGGACCGACGCGGTTGGGGCCGCCCTTTTCGAAGGTATGGCAGGCAGCGCATTTCTTCGCCGCCGCGGCGCCCTTCTCGACGGAGGCGGTCTGCAACAGCTTCTCGATCGGCTCGGACGGCGCAGGTGCGGCTTCCTTGCCACCGGCGGGCGCCTCTTCCTTGACGGCAATCTCGAAGCCCGGCTTTTCCGGCATCTTGGGGGCGAATAGCGCACCGGCGGTGAAGCTCGTCACCAATAAAATGAGGCAGGTACCGAGGATCGCACCGAGAATCTTATTGAGTTCGAAGGAGTCCATTTCGGATCAGGCTCCAGGCCGGAAGGTCGACTTTAGGCCGGAGGGAAACGGCCGCGGATGCATCAGGAATCGGGCTTTCGCACCGCACCCCGAGCCACGATCAGATATCGGTTTGCCCGTGCTCTGGCAACCCGTATAAATGCGCCGGCTTTCGCCTGATCCCCATCATTTCAACCCTGTTATCAACCGGCTCCAGACCGCACGCCGATGCTAGAAACCCGCAACTTGGTGCTGATTCCCGCGCGCATGGCGTCGACCCGCCTGCCCGGCAAGCCGCTATCGGATATTGCCGGCGTGCCGATGATCGTCCATGTGCTGCGCCGGGCCGAGGCCGCCAAAATCGGCCGCGTCGCGGTTGCGACCGACACGCCTGAAATCGCCGCGGCAGTCAGCGCCCATGGCGGCGAGGCGATTATGACCCACGCTAACCACCACACGGGTTCGGATCGGATTTACGAGGCGCTATGCAAACTCGATCCCCGGGGCGAGGCCGAAATCGTCGTCAACCTCCAGGGCGATTTCCCGACGATTTCGCCGGACAACCTCCAAAGCGTGCTTGGTCCGCTTGCCGACCCCGCGGTCGATATCGCGACCCTTGCTGCCGAAATTCATACCGAGGAAGAGAGCACCGCCCCGAGCGTGGTAAAGGCGATCGGTTCGCCCGTGAGCGCCGGGCGCTTGCGCGCGCTTTACTTTACCCGCGCCACGGCCCCTTACGGCGACGGGCCGCGCTATCATCATATCGGCGTCTATGCTTACCGCCGCGCGGCGCTGGAGCGGTTTGTCAAGCTTCCTCCCTCTCCCCTGGAGCAACAGGAAAAACTCGAGCAACTGCGGGCGCTCGAGGCCGGCATGCGCATCGACATTACGCTCGTCGACACCGTGCCGCGCGGCGTCGATACGCCGGCCGATCTTGAAACCGCCCGCCAGCTACTGGCAAAAGCCTGAGCGGCTGGTACAAGGCGCGCCATGAGCAAAGCAATGACCCATCTTAAGAAAGTCGCGTTCCAGGGCGAGCCCGGCGCGAATTCCCATATCGCCATCGTCGAAGCCTATCCCGACGCCGAGCCGATGCCCTGCCCGACTTTCGAGGACGCGCTCGCCGCGATTTCGTCCGGCGAGGCCGACCTCGGCATGATCCCGATCGAGAACTCGGTCGCCGGCCGCGTTGCCGACATCCATCATCTGCTGCCGGGTTCCGGCCTCTACATTGTCGGCGAATGGTTTTTGCCGATCCGCCATCAATTGATGGCCCCGCGCGGCGCAAAACTCGCCGATATCAAGACGGTCGAGAGCCACGTCCATGCGCTCGGGCAGTGCCGCCGCATCATCCGCAAGCTCGGCATCAAGCCGATTGTGGCGGCCGACACGGCCGGCAGCGCGCGCGATATCGCAGAGCGCGGCGACAAGCGCGCTGCTGCGATTGCCTCGCGGTTGGCCGCCGATATCTACGACCTTGATATCCTGGCCGAAGACGTCGAGGACGAGACCCACAACACCACGCGCTTCGTGGTGCTGGCACGCGAAGCGGACTGGGCAAAACAGGGATCGGGGCCGCTGGTCACCACTTTTGTTTTCCGGGTGCGCAACTTGCCCGCCGCGCTCTACAAGGCGCTCGGCGGGTTTGCGACCAACGGCGTCAATATGACAAAACTCGAAAGCTACATGGTCGACGGCAATTTCTTCGCCACGCAATTCTATGCCGACGTCGACGGCCATCCCGAGGACCGGGGCCTCGCGTTTGCGCTGGAGGAATTGAAATTCTTCTCGCGCGAATTTCGGATCGTCGGGGTCTATCCCGGCCATCCGTTCCGCGCGACGTTCAGCGAGACGCAGGAGTGAGGCTGGCCGCATAATCTCTCCATGCGTCGTCCCGGCGAACGCCGGGACCCATACGCCGTGCTCTGTCGTTAAGTCGCTGTGGCAATTGCCTTTGCCAACAACTGAACCCTGTGGTTATGGGTCCCTGCTTTCGCGGGGACGACGGCCGGTGCTACTTCTCAAAACTCCTGATCGCCATCGAGCCTTCATCCATGCGGATGATGTGACCCCGCTTGTGGTCCTCGGTGACGTAGAGGTCCCAATGCGTGAGGCCGCCGTGATTGGGCACCGTGCCGAATTCCATCTTTC
>DATBYR010000324.1:0-6939 GCA_036513565.1 Methylocella sp.
ATTGCGGCATTATCTTTTCGTCTACGCCGAAATAGTCGTCCAGGACGAGTGGCCGTCGTTGGCTGCCGGGCGCATCGACGAAACCGAAGGCTGGCAATTGCTCGATAAATTTCACACCGAGCTGCTCCAAGTGCAAGCTAAGGATGAAAGCGTCGTCGTCATGCGCGCGGACGCCGTGAAGACCTTAAATGCGCTTTACGACGCGCGGCGCGGCCGCTTTCACGCGGCGAGCTTGGAAAAGCCCGCGATCCTATGGTGGAATCTCATTGGTGGCGCCGCAATACTGCCTTTACTTATCTTTTCGGCGTGCCGCAATTATGGATGCATGTGGCGATGGTGTCGCTGCTCGGGGCCTTGATCGGCCTCGTCATGGCGCTGGTCGTCTTGCTCAATAATCCATTTCGTGGACAGAACGACGTGTCCATAGCGCCATTCCATAGGCTGGTGAGGTCGGTTGAGACGATGGCTTTCCCGCACGATTAAGGAATTTGCGACGGTGGCACAGAGTCCGTTTATGACGTAAAGCAGAAATTCAAATTGGGAACCCACACCAATTGCATACAGCTTGAGCCCCGGCGGCGCTGGTTCTATGGTGCGGGCCCAATCGCGCATCCAAGCCACACGTTTTTCATGACCATCGCCAGCATGACGGGGTTCGCCCGGGCCGCCGGAAGCGCCGGGCCGTGGCGCCTTGCCTGGGAGCTCAAATCCGTCAATGCCAAGGGCCTCGATGCGAGGCTGCGCTTGCCGCCTCCATTCGATGCGATCGAGCCGGACGTGCGCGCAAGACTCTCGCGAAAACTCAACCGGGGAACGATCCAAGCGACGCTTGCCGCGCAGCGCGACGCAGCGATGCCCGAGGTTCGCATCAATCAGGATTTGCTACGAGAACTTATCGCGGCCCTCACCCAAATTCCGCTGCCGGAGAGGATCGCACCGGCAACTCTCGACGGGCTGCTTGCCTTGCGCGGCGTCGTGGAAATCATCGACGCGGCCCAGGACGAAGCCGCGATTTTACGCGCGCGGGCCAGCGCCCTCGATTTGCTCGACGAGGCGCTCGATGCGCTGGTGTCCATGCGGCAAAGCGAGGGCGGCGCGCTTGCCCTGGTGCTCTCGGCGCGACTCGAAAAGATCGCCGCGCTGACGCAAGCGGCCGATGCCTCCCCGGCCCGCAAGCCCGAGGCGATCCGGGCGCGTCTCGTGCAATCGCTTGCTTTTCTTGCCGGAAACGCGAATTTCGACCAGAATCGTTTGTACCAGGAGGCTCTCATGCTGGCGGCCAAGGCCGATATCAGGGAAGAATTGGACCGTCTTGCCGCGCACACCGCCGCGGCCCGCGAGCTTTTGGCGAAGGGCGGCGCGGCCGGCCGCAGGCTCGACTTCCTTGCCCAGGAATTTTCCCGCGAAGCCAATACCTTGTGCGCCAAATCGAACGACGCGAGCTTGACGGGGCTCGGCCTCGAATTGCGCGTCGAGATAGAGCAATTCCGCGAACAGATCCAGAATATCGAGTAGGGATGTGCAGCTCGAAGATCGCTCCGCGAAAGAGCAGACGGCTAGGACCCGCGGGCGCGGTCTGATGCTGATCCTCTCTTCCCCATCGGGCGCAGGCAAGACGACCTTGACCCGGATGCTGCTCCAGACCAGGGAGCTCGATCTGACTTTGTCGATCTCGGTGACCACGCGGGCGCGGCGTTCGAGCGAAGTCGATGGCATTCATTACACATTCATCGGCAAGAAGCAGTTTGATGCGCTGCGAGAGGGCGGCGATCTGCTCGAATGGGCGGAGGTGCACGGCAATTTTTACGGCTCTCCGCGCGGCCCGGCCGAACAGATTCTGCGGCAAGGGCGCGACGTGCTTTTCGACATCGATTATCAGGGGACGCAGCAGATCAAGCGAGAGGCCGCCAACGATGCCGTCACGATCTTTATTCTGCCGCCGTCGATGCAGGAATTGCGCGCGCGTCTCGAACGCCGCGCCGAGGACCGGCCGGATGTCATCGACAAGCGTTTGAACGAGGCGCGCAACGAAATCCGCCGCTGGACGGACTATGATTACATGCTCGTCAACGACGATCTGCAAAGCACGTTCGCCGGCCTCCGCGCGATCCTCGCGGCCGAACACCGCCGCACCGCGCGGGCAAGGGAGACGATCGCCGCTTTCGTCGAAAGGCTGCTCGGCGAGGCATGATGGGAAGCGCTGCCAAAGGCCGCACCGGAGCACAAATCCTTAAGGGGCGCTTCGATTTCTCTTGCGCCGGCGCCTTCCGCGATAAAAAGATGCACGATCGAATCGGAATCCATCGCAAGGCTAAAGTTCATGCTTGCAATCCCAGGAAAGGCCTGCGGCAAATGCAGCTTTTGTTGCAAGGTTCTCGAGATCGCCGAATTGGCGAAATCCGCCGGCAAATTGTGCGAACACTGTCTTAACGCCGGTTCCGGCGGTTGCGGCATCTATGCGGACCGGCCGCAAGTTTGCCGCGATTACGAATGCCTGTGGAAGGGCGATCGGGACATGAGCCCGCGGCTGCGTCCGGATCGCACCGGCACGATCTTGATGGAAGATCCCGATTCCGATGAATACCGCGCCGTCTGCGATCCGGAAAAACCATTTGCATGGCTAACGCCGCTCGTCTTCAAGCATCTCGTGGCGATGGCGAAAAACGGGCGGATCGTCGTCGCCAAGGCGGGGTTGAAATCCTGGCGCATTCGCGCCAACGGGCAATGGGGTCCTTGCGTTTAGATATCGCCCGCCTTTAGTTCACGGCATGAAAGTCGCGGGAGAGATCGCCAACCGCACCTTGCCTATGCGGCAAATCCTTGTATAAACCCTTGTATAAAACCAGCTTCGCGGGTCTAGCCGGGGGCCGAACCGGAGTTCGCTTCGCGGGCAGGATCAAAGGATCCGGTTCCCGGTGTCTCCGCCTTCGTTTGCCGGTTCGGGCCTTTCCTAGGCTCGAAGGGCCCGGCGCCGGGGCGTCGCGAAGAGGAAAGGCAGCAGAATGGCTCTTTACGAGCATATCTATTTGGCGCGTCAAGATATTTCCGCCCAACAGGTGGACGCGCTGACGGCGCGTTTCAAGGCGGTCATCGAATCCTTCGCCGGCAAAGTCGAAAAGCTGGAATATTGGGGGGTGAAGTCCCTCGCCTACCGGATCAAGAAGAACCGCAAGGCGCATTTCTCGCTCTTGAACATCGATGCGCCGCCGGCCGCGCTCGCCGAAATGGAGCGGCAAATGGGCATCAACGAGGACGTCATCCGTTTCATGACGGTTCGGGTCGAGGCTCTGGAACAAGGCCCATCGGCGATGATGCGCAAGCGCGACGACGACGATCGCGGCGACCGCCATGATCGCGGCGACCGCGGCCGGGGCCCCCGCTCCGAGCGTGGCGAAAGAGCCGCTAGGCGTCCGCGCGACGAGACCGCGGCAAGCGAGGAGGCGAGCTCCCGATGACAACCTCGGCCGCGCCGCGCAGGCCTTTCTTTCGCCGCCGCAAAACCTGCCCGTTTTCCGGCCCGAACGCGCCCAAAATTGATTACAAGGACACCCGTCTCCTCTCGCGCTACATTTCCGAGCGCGGCAAGATCGTCCCGTCGCGAATCACCGCCGTTTCGGCCAAGAAGCAGCGCGAGCTGGCGAAGGCCGTCAAACGTGCCCGCTTTCTTGGGCTTTTGCCCTATGTAATCCGTTAGCTTCGCGCCCGCGCTGGACGGCCATCCACGCGCGGGATATTTCCACCGGGGCGGAACTGTTCTAATATCCATCAGCCACGAACAAGGGCGGTCACTGGCCGTGCGGCGAGACCGCGCGGTTTCTCTGGGGCGTAGGGAGATTTTTCTCTCCTTTGGTCCCTAACCGCCTTTCGAGCGGAACAGCAGGTCATGATGAAAAAGCGACTCTTAAAACATGCTCCGGCCGTCGCCCTTGGGATCGGGGCGGGAATTGCCGCCGCCGTCTTGTTTAGCCTCGCAGCCCGCGCGACCTTTCTCGCCGCCGCTCTCGCCAATTTGTCTCCGCTTCCAATCATGATCGCGACGCTTGGATACGGCGCATTCGCCGGCGCCGCGGCGGTTGCCTCGGCCACGCTCACCGTTGCCGGACTCTTCGGTGCGCAGCAGAAATTCGGGAGTCTCGACACCGCCGCGCTTGGCGGTCTGATTTTCGCTTTTTCCCTTGGCTTGCCGGCTTTTTGGCTAAGCCTCCTCGCGGTATTGAGCCGGCCGAAGGGAAGTCCGAATTGGGTCGTAACAAGCCGAGTAGGCAGCTTTTTTGCCCGCGAATATGTTTCGCTTGAGCGCATCCTTTCCTATGCCGCCTCCATCTGTGCCACCATTGGGGTAGCGATCGCGGTTTATGTCAGCTCCCTCTATGGTGGTTTCGACGTGGCGCTCGACAAGTTAAGCGCGGAAGTCACCCCGTTCGTCGAACGGCTGATCAGCCCCAATATGCACCTTCCAAGTGACTTCAATGCGCGTCATTTGGCGCGCGCCACGGTTTTGGCGGCGGCGCCGGCGATGGCGGGTGGCAGCCTTGTCATGCTGATGCTCAATCTTTGGCTCGCGGGCCGGGTGGCCCAGCTTTCGGCACAACTCCCCCGCCCGTGGCCCGACATAGCGGGGGAATTGCGGCTGCCGCAGGTCTATCTCTTGGTTTTCGGCGCCGCCGCTGGGATAGGTCCGTTTCTTGGCGGGCTCCCCGGCCACATCGTCGTCATTGTCGCCGTGACGCTCGGCGTCGCCTTCGCGCTCAACGGGCTCGCCGTGGCGCATTATCTGTCGCGCGGATCGCCTTTCCGGATTCCCCTCCTCATTCTTATCTATCTCGGCCTTGTCGTCCCCGTGACGTGGCTCGTCTTTTTACTTCTCCTGGTCTTGACCGGTATTATCGAGACAGCTTTCTCTCTCCGGGATCGCAAGGACAAGACGGCCTCGCCCAAGCCTTGATGCAGCTCGAAGGACCGCATTATGGAAGTTATTTTGCTCGAACGCATCGCCAAACTCGGTCAAATGGGAGAAACCGTTCGCGTGAAGGATGGCTACGCCCGCAATTTTCTGCTTCCCGCCGGCAAGGCCATGCGCGCGACCGAAGCCAATAAGAGCCGTTTCGAGAATCAGCGCGTGCAGCTCGAAACGCGTAATCTCGAATCGCGGAACGAAGCGGCCGGCGTCGCCGAAAAACTCGCCGGGCAAGTCTTCGTTATCATCCGCCAGGCTGGCGAGACGGGCCATCTCTACGGCTCGGTTTCGCCGCGCGACATCGCCGCCGCGATCACCGCTGACGGCTTCAATGTCAACCGCAATCAGATCGTCCTGAAAGCACCGATCAAATCGCTTGGATTGCACGAGGTCCCAGTTCATTTGCATCCGGAAATCGAGGCCCCGATTACCGTCAATGTCGCCCGCTCCGCCGCGGAAGCCGAACGGCAGGCCAAAGGGGAAGCAATCCATGCCGTCGAGGAGGCGACCATGGACGATCTTGGCCTCGAAGTCGGCGCCGCGCTCGCCGCCGCGGGTGGCAGCCTCGGCGACCGGTAAAAGGACTTTTGCTCAACAAGACAGGGCCGCCCCCTACCCTACCAAGGTTAGCAAAACCGGCGCCGGCGATGCCGCATTGAGTTTGGTCTGGGCGAAGGGCTCGGGAGTTCACCGGATCGCCGGCCCGCCGTCAAGGCGGGTTTTGGCGCGGGAATATCGCCCGCGGCCGCTATTGCGCCCAGCAATGCCCCCCGGCGAATTCGATAAATTCCTTGAGGTCGGCATGCTCGCGCTCGCGCGACCAAAGGAGCCCGATCGCTCTCGATATGCCCAAGTCCAACACCGGGACCTGCTTAACCGCCGATACCTCGAAATGGGCGGGAACCAGTGACAACCTATCCCGGCGGCGACGAGAGCAAACGCCCTGTCATCTTGGTCGGTTTGATACACAACACGCATCTTTATGCCGCGAGCGACAAGCACGTTGGTTACGTCTTGGTAAAAATCGCACCTCGTCCGGACGATGAAAGGTTCGCGGATCCGGATTTAAAAACCGGCTCCCCATGAGCCAAGGCTGCGGCGAACTTCCGCAAAAACCGGCCCGCCATGAGATATCCGCACCCTCTTACGCCGCCTTTTTTGGGGGAACGAGCTTCTGCTTCCCGCCCAAGCGCCAAATCAAGTAAACCGCGGCGACGAGCACCACGACCAACGAGGCATAGATCCCGATGCTGTTGCCAAACCCCTTGCCCACCGAAAACGGGAACTGCGACACATAGGTCTGGCCGTGCGCGTTTTTCACCGTCACGATGCCAATGAATTTGCCGGTCTCGGGAAAGGTGTGCTCAAAAGTCAGCGTGCCCGTTGGATATTTCTTGGGCAGCACATGGGTGATGGTCACGGGGTCGAGAACTTGCGGGTTTCCCAGCTCCGCGTCGGTCAGGAACGGGAGCCCATTCATCGTGGTATGATTTCCCTCATCCCTGATGATGCGGATTTCGGTCAGCATGTCGCGGAGTTCGCTATCTTGCATATCGAGCGCGACAACCGTTTGCCCAGTGCGGGGGATATCGTCGCAAAACTCATCCCGGGAATTCTGCGGCTGGTATCCGGTGAAGAACATGATATCCGGGCCAATCCGCAAAACGCATCTATTGTCCTGCATGCCGACCCCGCCATGCGCATGCGCGGCGGAGGCGGACAGAACCATGGCCAGGAGCCCCGCGGCGATTCCTCGGATCATCATTGTATTGAACTCCCACATAATATTTCCCCCGCCGGAGCGTCCGCGCCAGCGGGGGAAATCACTTAGTCTTGCTTAATCCTCAACACACGAAGCGCTACCTTATTCCGCCGGCTCGAGACCGAGCAGTTCCTCGTGGCCGCGCGCAAGCTCGACGACCCGGCCAAGCAGCTGCAGCGTCACGCCGAACACCGCGAGCGAGAACCAGCCGAAGAAGACG
>DATBYR010000325.1:0-7601 GCA_036513565.1 Methylocella sp.
GATCGTTACGCCTTGCGCGCCGCCGTCCTGGTCGCGCTTATCGCGACAGGCTTTGTCGCGGGCCCCGAAAAATATGCGCGCGTCGCCGCGGCTTTCGATTGGCGCTTCGACGCATCGCCGCGCAAGGACTACAGGATCGACGCCTGGATCGATCCTCCAGCCTATACCGGCAAGCCGCCGGTCGTGTTGAACCTTGGCGGGAACCAAAACCCACAACAAATCGAAGCCCCCAGCGGTTCGATCGTCTTCATTCATGCGCCAGGCGGCAATCTTGACATGGAGGTGAAAGGTGCGCTCGTCGAGGCCGCGAAGGACAGCAACACTGACACTCAAGCCAGCTTGACCGCCTCCGGCTCCGCCGCCGCCAAGCCGTCCAACAGCAAGCGGGACGGCAATGGCGAAACCCGCCTGGTTTTGCGCGGCGATGCAACGTTAACCCTTGGCCATTCCGGCGCGCCGCTCGGAACGTTCGATATTCATGCCATTTTGGATCAACCGCCGTCGATTGCGCTAACCGGGGCACCGAGGGTTAACGCGCGAGGATCGATGACGCTGAAGTACAGCGTCGCCGACGATTACGGCGTTACCGGTGCGGCGGCACGTTTCGCCAAGCCGGTGCTCCCGGGCGGACATCCCGCCACACGTTCGCTCGTCGATCCGCCGCATATCCCGCTTTTGTTGCCGCCGCCGCCGGAGCTCGGTGGCGAGGCCGAGACAACGGCCGATCTTTCCGAACACCCGTGGGCCGGCGCGCGTGTCGAAATGACGCTGACCGCGCGCGATGAAGGCGGCAATGAAGGCAGTAGCGATCCCGTCGAAATCACGTTGCCGCAAAAGCCTTTCGTCAAGCCTCTTGCCCGCGCGCTTGCCGAACAGCGCCGCAATCTGGTTCTCGCCCCCGAGGATAAGGCGCGGGTGGCAAACGCGCTCGATGCCTTGATGATCGCGCCGGAAATGTTCGACACCGGCGCCGGTGTCTATCTTGGATTGCGGGTGGCATTCGATCGGCTCAATGCGGCGCATAGCGACAGCGATCTCGTCGAAGTCGCCGATTATCTCTGGCAAATGGCGCTGCGCATCGAGAATGGCGATCTCTCCGAGGCCGAACGCGATCTCCGCGCCGCCGAGCAACAATTGCGCGATGCCTTGCAGCGCAACGCGCCGGAGGATGAAATCCGCAAGCTCGCCGACAATCTGCGCGCCGCAATGGATAAATTTTTGCAAGAGCTCGCCGCCCAGCAGAGTGACCGGGACCACCGGGATAATTCCGCGGCACTTGACGGCCGGGGCCGTTCGATCAGTGCCAAGGAACTGCAAAGAATGCTCGACCAGATGCAGGAGATGCTGCGTTCGGGCGACAGCGCGAATGCGCAGAGAATGCTGGAGCAATTGCAAAACATTCTCGAAAACCTGCGGGTCGCGCGGCCGCGCAAGGCCGACCCTAGGGCGCGGGAGATGAGCCGCGCGCTCGATGAGCTCGGCCAAATGAGCCAGGACCAGCAGGATTTGCGCGACGAAACCTATCAAAGCGGCCAAGCGGAACGGCATCGCCAACGCGAGGAACGTGGCCAATTGGGCCTGCCGGGTCAACCAACGCTCGGCGATATCTTTGGCCACGACGGCGACGCAATCGAAGGCGGTCTTGACAAACAAGGAAATGGCCAAGGCGGCGGCGCCAAAAGCGGCACGAGTCCTCGGGCCGGACAGACCAACGATGCCAATCTCGCCCGGCGCCAAAAAGCGCTCCGCGACCGCCTTGAAAATCTACAAAAGCGGTTGGGCGAGGCTAGGGCCGGCGCCAATGGCCTAGACGGCGCGCAAAACGCGATGCGTGACGCCGAAAACGCGCTCGGTCAAGGTCCGAGCGGCACCGATGGCGCGGTGGACGCGCAAGGCCGCGCGGTGGAGGCCTTGCGCGAAGGCGCGCAGAAGCTCGCCGAAAGTATGCGCGGCGAGGCCGGGGGGTCAGGCGCCGGCGAGGAACCTGGAGAGGGCCAAGATGGTCAACGCCCGCCAGGTCAGTTTGGCGAGGCCGAGGGCACCGATCCCCTCGGGCGCCAGGTGGAAAGCCTGCGAGGGTTCGATCCGTCCGCGCGTTTTCCCGGCGCGGAGCGGGCAAGGCGCGTCCTGGAGGAACTCCGCCGCAGGCTCGGCGAGCCCGCTCGTCCCCGCGAGGAATTGGACTATCTGGGACGTCTTTTGCGCCGCTATTGAGTCCCGTCCGGCACTGTTTGGGTTCGAGGATCGCACCAAGATGCAGGCCGCAAGTCATCTTATGGTTGCAATCGGCACCGGCGCCGGTGCAAAACCTGATGCGCTGGCGGGCCGGACTTCAGTTCGGCGTTATACTCAATCGCCGGATTATCGCGATGTCGAAGCTAAGCGCCGATGTGGGGCGGCATGGTTGTCTTGAACAGAATCTACACAAGGACGGGCGATGGCGGGACGACCGCGCTTGGCACCGGCGAGCGCCGCGCCAAGCACGATCCGAGGATCGAAGCCTATGGCACGATCGACGAGGCCAATTCGGCGATCGGGCTTGCCCGCGGCGCCACCGCGTCGGACGCGGGTTGCGCCAGGGTCGATGCGATGTTGCTCTGCGTTCAGAACGATCTCTTCGACCTCGGCGCCGATCTTTGCGTACCCCCCGGTGCAAACGGCGCGCCCGAACCGCTACGCATCGTCCAATCGCAAGTCGATCGCTTGGAGCGCAAGATTGACGAACTCAACGCGGAACTCGAACCCTTGCGTTCTTTCGTTCTGCCAGGTGGCTCGCCGGCGGCGGCGGCCCTGCACCTCGCCCGCACCGTGACGCGGCGGGCCGAGCGGCTGCTCGTCGCCTTGGCCGAGGCGCCGGGAGAAGAGGTCGGCGGCCCGGCTCTCAGATATGTCAACCGCCTGTCGGATTTCCTATTTGTCGCGGCCCGTTATGTGAACCAGAAGGGCAAGGCCGACATTTTATGGGTGCCGGGCCAGAATCGTTGACAAGGCCAATTTGCGCGGGAGCGAACTCGTCGGCACAGGGCAGCGCTCCGGATCAACGATAACGGGATTGCCCTTTTTCGACGATAAAAGAGGCGCGTAATATTCTAGCTTGTCGCTGGTGCCAAGATCATAAACGCGCGCGAGGTCTCGGCAATTTTTTGGCGCGGCGGCTCGATTTTCGATGCTGCGACGGCCTATCTTTTGTAGTCTTTGCAGAGTTTTAACGTCGTGTGCTTCTCGCAGTACGCTTCGTCGAAGCCAACGCTCGACCCGAATCCCACGATGTCGGGAGGGCGGTGACCCATGCACGAGTCAGCAAGCCGACGCAAGGCGACAGCGCGCGAGGAGGTTCCATCATCCTAAACGCCCCACATATCGATGGCATCGGCATCCTGCTTGCCTGCCCATCTCTCGCATGCTGTCGGTGACGGCGGTTTGGGCTCCGGGGTAAGCATCGGCATGGTTGCATGGGCGCTCGTGGTGGAAAGCAGCGTGACCATTAGGATTGCTAGTCGTGACATCAGAGGCTCCGTTCTTAGCAATTTGCCGTCGAACTGTTTATAGGACAAGCCCCGTTTTTCGCCTTCGGTATCAGCGGCGCGACATAAGCCCATTCCTCGTCCGTGATGTCGCTCGGATATCGCAGGCGATCGCGGTTGTATTTCGCTCGAATTTCGGTCGTCCACATTGGCGGGCCTCCACGAATCAGACCGACTCCCTTGAATCACTTGTGATTCAAGGGAGTCAAGAACTTTCGGGACGAACACTTACAGCCATCACGCTGTCCCCTAATGCCCGATCGATCTGAGTACTTGCAGCTCCAATTCACCAATATAGCGACAAGCGGAACCAACTCCTTTGCGTGCAACTATTTGGTCCAGTTCCATCATCGCGGCTTTTACCGTTGACAGCATTTGAGCTTCAGGTAAATTTGAACATTGCCGTGATTTCTCTAGTGCATACATACCAGCCGGCGTATCCATATAGTCCTTACTGCAATAAGTGGACGCTCTGATAAATACAGCATTGGCTCGCAGGAACTGCTCATCACAATTTGATGTTGGTGCCTGAGCAGTCGAGGGCGTCGAATTAGCTAGTTTAGGCTCGCCAGCAGTCCAATAATCCATTTCATCTGCAATACGATAATTTAACGCTACTTCATGGAACTCACGAGGATCAAATGTGTCCCATTTCACTTTATTCGCTTGTTGTCGCGTAAAGGTCCAGGTTATCGCCGAAACGACACGACTCCCGCCAAAGTTGTCGTTATATTTTATATCTAAGCCAAATAGGCACTTATCTATCTTATTAATATCAGAATTAACGTATACGGATTCTGTTATTACTTCTGCCACTCTTTTCGCCACAACAAACAAAAACACCTGCTTGCGTCGTTGTTGATAAAAATCTAATGAATAATCCCTATTTAGCCATTCGTCGCGATACACAGAATAGTGTTCTAATGAGAGGTCAAAGTCAGCAACGACTTTCACGACGCAATTATTCTGTTCAAGCGTCTTAGTTGGTATTGTTACAAACGTATCAAATGTTTCGTATGGATTTTCTCTGCTTTGTGATGGCGATGAGTACAAAATAACGATGCAAATAATAGCGCTTAACGCGAAGTGCGCACTAATACGTCTTCTTGACTTGCAGATCATATGATCACACCCATGATATATTTAAGATAACCTATTTCTCAAAGTCGATTAAAGACAACGCCGATTCCGGTGTGGTCCTTTATCGACGCCAACGTTCCCGCGAGGAACACCGCAACAAACAAGCCCCGCACGAAGTTTTGATATATCGCGAGCACGATTAGACCAAGTAAGGCGACGACCACTTAATCCTCCCGAATATACCGATCAAATACCCAACCAGAATACATACGACCTGCACGCTCATATTGGACGAACAACCACCTGCCCGCAGTTAGCATGACACACACTTGATTATTTGTAAAAAGTTCATCCTTTTCATCGTCCGGTCCCGATGGTCCATAAGGCCGACGCCGGACCGAAAGGAAATTGTCGCCATACGGATTCAAGCCAACAACACGTCCAGTGAATAAGCAACTGGCGTCGCCTTCCGTGTCGGCTGAAACCGTTGTCGTTCGCATTGTGGTCCGCACTGTCGTTTGAATTGTTTGTGCGTTTACATATGACATTGCGGCAATCAACACGAAAACCGCTGCTGCAATAGTCTTTGCCATTTCGATCCTTCCTAATGTTGTCACGCCATGCCACGCCATTAGCTAATTAACGCTCCCCTTTGCACACGATGTAGTCCCGATACACCCAGCCGATCGGTTTATCGGTGTCGGGGTCTGAGACATAGACCCATTCTCTCGATTGTCTGTCGGTCGTGTGGTCGATGATGTAAACCGATTGCCCGTTGTCGAGCGTTGCAGTGATGCGCCCGTAGGGAGCGGTGCGCACATTCAATGGAGTTGGCGTTGGATCGGCAACAATGCACGCAGCATGTGTATATGCGGTTGTCGCAATCAACGCCAAAGCCACAAATGCAAAAATCTTTATCATCTTCATCACCTCATCAAATTAAGTGGCGCGACTTTGCGCCGTTTTACATATTTTCACATCGGGATTGATGCGCTTCCCATGGCAGAAGCGTCGAATGAGAAGCTTACCGCTCCGGTGAATCTCACGATCCGTAGGCTAGAATATTTGGAAGCTCCTTGCCGGTTTCCGCACTAGACATCAGGTTTTTTATCGATTCAATTACGGAAGGGTTTCAATGCAATCGGCATTCGGCATCAATGAGATTGCCTCGACGGCAATCGCTCCCGTATCCCAGCTTATACAAATTCTCATTGTTCGTGACTCTCGTCGTCAAGCCCGGCCATGACGGCGGGGGCCGATGGGTCATTCTCTTCGAGACTTGGTACTAATCGAGACTTGGTATAAAACTAACTTTGGCCGAAGTCCGTCAATATATCACCGAATGTGAAGAAATATCAATTAATAAATTTTTTCAAATTAATCGCGATCTCGGCTTCCGAGGGCTGCTTCACTCCATGGTTGACGGCCGATTGCGTTGACTTGTGGAAAGGCGGCCTGTACCTGACCGCACCGTGCCCGGTCTGGCCGCCGGCTAGAGTGTTTCGCATGAAAATTCTCGTGCCCGTGAAACGGGCGGTCGATTACAATGTCAAGATCAGGGTGAAACCCGACGGTTCCGGCGTCGATCTCGCCAACGTCCAAATGTCGATGAACCCTTTCGACGAAATCGCCGTCGAGGAAGCATTGCGCCTGAAGGAGTCCGGCAACGCAACCGAAGTAATCCTGGTGTCGATCGGGCCCGCCCAGGCCGCCGAGACGATCAGGAGGGGGCTCTCGATGGGCGCCGATCGCGGCATTCTCATCAAGGTGGAGCAGCCTGTCGAACCGCTCGCCGTTGCCAAGCTCTTGAAAGCTATCGCGGTCGCCGAGGAACCGTTGCTTATTATCCTTGGCAAGCAGGCGATCGACGACGATTGCAACCAGACCGGACAGATGCTGGCCGCGCTTTTGGGCTGGGGTCAGGGCACCTTTGCCTCGAAAGTGGCGGTTGGCGACGGACACGTGGATGTTACTCGCGAGGTAGACGGCGGATTGCAAACCGTCACCCTCAGACTCCCCGCCGTCGTCACAACCGATCTCCGCCTCAACGAACCACGTTATGCCTCGCTGCCGAACATCATGAAAGCCAAGAAGAAGACGATCGAGGAGAAGACGCCGGCCGATTTTGGCGTCGATATCGCGCCGCGCCTCAAGATTTTGAAGACCGTTGCGCCGCCCACGCGCAAGGCTGGAACCAAACTCGCCTCCGCCGCCGAACTCGTCGCGAGGCTCAAGGACGAAGCCGGAGTGATCTGATGGCGGTACTGCTTCTCGCCGAGGTGTCGAACGGCAAGCTCAACGAGGCGACCGCCAAGGCGCTGACGGCTGCCAAGGCGCTTGACGAGCCCGTTCATGTCCTCATCGCCGGCGAAAAGCTCGAAGCGGCCGCACGGACCGCCGCCAGCCTGGACGGCATCGAAAAAGTCCTGGTCGCGGACGATCCCGTTTATGCGCATCAATTGGCCGAACCGCTGGCGGCGCTTATCGTCCAGTTGGCCGGCAATTATTCGGCGATCCTGGCCGCCGCGACCTCGACCGGCAAGAACGTCATGCCGAGGGTAGCGGCACTCCTCGACGTGATGCAGATTTCGGAGATTATCAAGGTCGTTGCGCCCGACACGTTCGAACGTCCGATCTATGCCGGAAACGCGATAGAGACAGTCCAGTCGACCGGCGCCAAGAAGATCATCACGGTCCGAACGGCGGCGTTCCCAGCGGCGGGCGAGGGGCCCTCGGCTCCAGTCGAAAAGATCGCCGCCGCCCCCGCGCCCGAGGTGTCGCGTTTTAAGGATGAGACGCTTGCCAAATCGGAGCGCCCCGAGCTTGCCTCGGCCAGGGTCGTCATATCCGGCGGCCGCGGCATGCAAAACGCGGACAATTTCAAGACCCTGATCGAGCCCATCGCGGACAAGCTCGGGGCGGCGATGGGCGCGTCGCGCGCCGCGGTCGACGCGGGCTACGCGCCAAACGATTGGCAGGTCGGCCAGACCGGCAAGG
>DATBYR010000326.1:0-10205 GCA_036513565.1 Methylocella sp.
CCAGTTTTTCTTCGAAAACGAAGTCTATTTGCGTTTTGTGGAAAAGGTGCGTGGACGGGGAATCGACATCCCGATCATCCCGGGCATCGTTCCGGTGCAAAGTTTCAAGCAGACGGCGAAGTTCGCCAGGCGGGCCGGAGCGGCGATCCCGCAATGGCTTGCCGATCGTTTCGAAGGGCTCGACGACGATCCGCAAACGCGAAAACTCGTCGCCGCGACGGTTGCCGCCGAACAGGTTCTCGATCTCGTCGATCACGGCGTCAGGGATTTTCATTTCTACACCATGAACCGCGCCGACCTTGTCTATGCGATCTGCCATCTTTTAGGGCTGCGGCCGAAACTCGAACAAGAGGCCGCTTGATGACGCGAAGGCTTACTGGAGACGAAATCCGCGCTGCTCTTCAATCCGCCGCCCGCCAAAGAATTTTGGTGCTCGACGGCGCCATGGGCACGATGATCCAGCAACACAAGTTCGGCGAGGGTGAATTTCGCGGCGCGCGCTTTGCGGATTGGCCGCGCGACCTGCGTGGCAACAATGATCTCTTGAGCCTCACCCAGCCACAGGCGATCAATGCCATTCATCTCGCCTATCTCGAAGCAGGCGCCGACATCGTCGAAACGAATACATTCAATTCGACACGGATCTCTCAGGCCGATTACGGCATGGAGGAGCATGTCGCCGAATTGAATTTTGCCGCGGCGCGGCTCGCTCGCGAAGCTGCCGATGAGGCGCAAGGCAAAGACGGCAAGCGCCGCTTCGTCGCCGGTGCGTTGGGGCCGACGAATCGCACCGCCTCGATTTCTCCCGACGTCAATAATCCGGGTTTTCGCGCGGTGAGCTTCGACGATCTGCGCGAGGCCTACGCCGAGGCGGCAGTCGCGCTGATCGAGGGCGGCGCGGATATTTTGATCGTCGAGACGATCTTCGACACCTTGAACGCCAAGGCGGCGCTTTCCGCCATAGAGGGCATTTTCGATACGCGGAGAGAGAGACTGCCGGTCATGATTTCCGGCACGATCACCGATTTGTCCGGCCGCACGCTGTCCGGTCAAACACCGGCCGCGTTCTGGTACTCGGTGCGCCACGCAAAACCCTTGACGATCGGCCTCAACTGCGCGCTTGGCGCCCGCGAGATGCGCGCTCATCTCGCCGAGCTTTCCCGGATCGCGGAGACGCTCATCTGCGCCTATCCCAACGCCGGTCTGCCAAATGAGTTCGGTCTTTATGACGAGAGCCCCGAATATATGGCCTCTCTCATCGGCGAATTCGCGGAAGCCGGTCTCGTCAATATCGTCGGCGGCTGCTGCGGCACGACGCCCGCGCATATTCAGGCGATCGCCGCGTGCGTCAAAGGCGTGGCTCCCCGCAAGGTGCCGAATATCGAGCCGTTGCTACGATTGTCCGGGCTGGAACCGTTTGTGCTCACGCCGGAAATTCCCTTTGTGAATATCGGCGAACGCACCAATGTCACCGGCTCCGGCAAATTCCGCAAGTTGATCAAGGAAGGCGATTTTTCCACCGCGCTCGACGTCGCGCGCGATCAAGTCGCGATGGGCGCGCAGATCATCGACGTCAACATGGACGAGGGCCTGCTCGATTCCGAAAAGGCCATGGTTGAGTTTTTGAACCTCGTCGCCGCCGAGCCAGACATTTCGCGCGTGCCAGTTATGATCGATTCCTCGAAATTCGCGGTGCTCGAAGCCGGGCTCAAATGCGTGCAAGGCAAGGGGATCGTCAATTCCATATCGATGAAGGGAGGCATCGATAAATTCGTCGCGGAGGCCAAAACCGTGCGCGCCCATGGCGCCGCCGTCGTGGTGATGGCCTTCGACGAAAAGGGCCAGGCCGATACGCGCGAACGCAAGGTTGAGATTTGTTCGCGCGCCTATGACATCTTGACCAAGGACGCCGGATTTCCGCCCGAGGACATCATCTTCGATCCGAATATTTTCCCGGTCGCGACCGGCATCGAGGAACATGATAACTACGGCGTCGATTTCATCGAGGCCGCGCGGGAAATTCGCAAGCGGTTCCCGCGCGTTCATATTTCCGGCGGCGTTTCCAATCTTTCCTTCTCGTTTCGCGGCAACGAGCCGGTGCGCCAGGCCATGCATTCGGTGTTTCTCTATCACGCGATTGCCGCCGGTATGGACATGGGAATCGTCAACGCGGGCCAGCTCGCGGTCTATGCCGAAATCGAACCAGAACTCCGCGAGGCCTGCGAGGATGTCGTCCTCAACCGGCGGCCGGACGCCACCGAAAGATTGCTCGCGCTCGCCGAAAGCTACAAGGGGCAAGGGACGCAGGCCGCCGAAAAGAATCTTATCTGGCGCGGCGAGACGGTCGCCAAAAGGCTCGAACATGCGCTCGTCAACGGCATCACCGAATTCGTCGACCGCGACGTCGAGGAAGCGCGTGCCGCCGCGAACAAGCCGCTCGATGTCATCGAAGGGCCGCTGATGGCGGGCATGAATGTCGTCGGCGATCTTTTCGGCTCGGGAAAAATGATTTTGCCCCAAGTCGTCAAATCCGCGCGGGTGATGAAACAGGCCGTTGCTTATCTTTTGCCTTTCATGGACGAGGAAAAGCGCAGAACCGGGGCTTGTGAGCGATCGAGCGCCGGCAAGATCCTGATGGCGACGGTGAAGGGCGACGTGCACGATATCGGCAAGAACATCGTCGGCGTGGTTCTCGCCTGCAACAATTACGAGATCATCGATCTCGGCGTGATGGTTCCCGCGGCGAAAATTCTCGCCACCGCGCGAGCGGAAAAGGTCGACGCGATCGGCCTATCAGGTCTCATCACGCCCTCGCTCGACGAAATGTGTTTCGTCGCCGCCGAGATGGAGCGCGAAGGTTTCGATCTGCCGCTCCTGATTGGCGGCGCGACGACGAGCCGAGTCCATACCGCGGTCAAGATTCATCCAAATTATGCCAAGGGCCAGACGGTCTATGTCACCGACGCGAGCCGCGCGGTCGGCGTCGTGCAATCGCTTTTTTCGGCGCAGTCCCGCGCCCTTACCATCGCGGCGGTCCGGGCCGAATACGCCAAGGTCGCGGAGGCCCATCGCCGGGGGGAGGCCGATAAACAGCGGCTGCCGCTAGCAAAAGCGCGCGCGAACGCCTTCAAGCCCGGCTGGGCGAGCTACGAGCCGCCGCGCCCGGTATTTTGCGGCACTAGGGTGTTTCGCACGTACGAGGTTGCCGAACTAACCCCCTACATCGATTGGACGCCGTTTTTCCAGACCTGGGAAATGCGCGGCCGCTATCCCGCGATTTTGGACGATCCGAAACAGGGCGAAGCGGCGCGCCAATTGTTCGACGACGCGCGGCAAATGCTCAACCGCATCGTCGAGGAACATTGGTTCGATCCCAAGGCCGTCATCGGCTTCTGGCCGGCCAACAGCGTTGGCGACGACATCAAGCTCTACACGGGCGAGTCGCGGACAGGCGAGCTTGCGACGTTCTTCACCTTGCGCCAGCAATTGTTACGCCGCGACGGGCGTCCCAATCTTGCGCTCGCCGATTTCATTGCCCCGGCCGGAAGCGGCAAGGCGGATTATATCGGCGCTTTCGTCGTCACTTCGGGCGCGCAAGAAGGCAAGATCGCCGACCGTTTCGCCAAGGCGAACGACGACTATGGGTCGATCATGGTGAAGGCTCTCGCCGACCGCCTTGCCGAGGCGCTTGCCGAACACATGCACGAACGCGTGCGCCGCGAGTTCTGGGCCTATGCGCCGGATGAAGCCTTGACCAGCGAGGAAAGGCTAGCCGAGGCCTACCGCGGCATTCGCCCGGCACCAGGCTATCCGGCGCAGCCCGATCACACGGAAAAAGCGACCTTGTTCCGCCTGCTCGAAGCGGAGCGTAGGATTGGCGTGACGCTCACCGAGAGTTTCGCGATGTGGCCCGGCGCTTCGGTGTCCGGCCTCTATGTCGCGCATCCGGACGCGCATTATTTTGGGGTCGCGAAAATCGAACGCGATCAGGTCGAGGATTATGCGCGGCGCAAGACCATGAGCGTGGTGGAAGCCGAGCGCTGGCTCGCGCCGGTGCTGAACTACGTTCCGGCGAGCGCCCCCGCGGCGGCGGCGGAGTGACTCCGGCGGCGGAAGCCATGGATACGCTCCGCACAGAAAAAGTCCTTTGAGATCAGGCTCTAATTGCCGCGCGCCAATTTTCCCACCTTGCCTGCAACTTAGACAACGGCCCGGCTGTATTTGCGATCGGGAGCGCGGGAATGCATCCGCGCCGGACCGATCGGCAAAACTGTCACAAGACTGTCACAGGAGACTAACATGACCGACGAACATCACGCTGACCGGCGTAGCTTCTTGAAGACCGGTACGATCGCGGGTACCGCCCTAGTTGCGGGCGCATCTGGCGCGATCGCGCAGCAAGTCGCGAATACCGGTAACTCGAATGCCCCGCTTACCAAGGGCGACATCGATATCCTGAGATTTTTGGCCGTGGCTGAAATCCTCGAGAGCGATCTCTGGGAACAATACAACGAACTCGGAGGAATCCAGGATAGCGAAGAGCCCGCCGGCAGCGGGAACGAGGAATACACCGAGGCGCTAAAGAAACTCGATGGGGACATGGATCAGTATATCCACGACAATACCGATGACGAGAAGAGCCACAGAAATTTCATCAACGCCTACCTTGTCTCGAAAGGCGTCGCGGCAGTTAATCTTGACGCGTTTCGCACTTTGCCGGGCAGTCAGGCGACAGGGGCCAACAAAAATAAAAAACGGCTTACCAATCTGATGCAGCTCAAAATCGATACCAGTTGGTGGACGAGGTATCGCGCCCGCTTCCGTAACCCCGATCTTGACCCGTCGTTCGTGTTCCCGCAGGCGATTCCAAGTTTGTTCGCTGGGCACTTTCCGGCAATCCCCCGAACCGACGCCGACCTGGAACCCGCACGACATATCCAGGCGATCGCCAACACGGCGGCATTCCATTTCGCCACTATCGAGCAAGGCGGCAGCAGCCTCTACCCGGCGCTGGCTCGGAGGGTCACCCATCCAGAGGTATTGCTCATCCTTCTCAGCATCGGCCCGACCGAGACCTCCCACTTCCAGACCTGGCACGACAAAGCGGGCAACGCGCCTCCCCTGACCGACCCCACGAATGGGCTCGTGTTTCCCAACCTCAATGCGCCTCCGTTCGGCGGGCAACGGTTCCAGACCAATCTGATCATGCCCGAGCCGTGCCCGTTCCTCAGCCGGAATTTCCCGCCATGCTCGATCATACGCCCGATAGTGACTTTCGGCGCCGTGGCGGCTGTCACGGGCCTCGCGGCAAGCGGCCTCTTCACCGGCCAATCCCAGGCGTTCTTCAACGCCGCAACGGCTCTGGCAAAAGCCGCGGATGCGGCTACTCGCCAGAGCCAATGTTAATGTGAATTAGCGGAGAAGCGCAGGCGGCCGTGCCGGTCACCGCCGCCATGCCGCTATTCACATCTGCGAAGCGCTGGCTCGCGCCGGCGCTGAACTATGATCCGGCCGCGCAACGGGCCGAGTGGATGACCGGGAAGGGCTACCGCTGGCTCATTGGTCATTGAAGGAGCCGCCGGCGACGGCCTCAAGAAAGCGATCGGCGGAATCGGCCTGGCGTAACCCCGGTTACTCGGCGGAAGTTCGCCGTGAAATGGCTCTGGCTCGAGAAGCCCGCGGCGTAGGCGATATCGCCAATCGGCCGATCCGCGTCCCAAAGCAGATCGCGCGCCCGCTCGACCCGTCTTTCCATCACGTAACGGTGGGGGGACCTTCCGGTCGAAATTCTGAATGCCTCGCCGAAGTAATGCGGGCTCAGCTCAGCGATCGCGGCCAACTCGACGAGCCCGAGCTCGCCGGTCAGATGCGCCTCGATGTACTCGAGAACGCGCCGAATCTGCCCCGGTGCAAGCCCACCCTTATGCTGGATTGGCGAACGCCGCGACAAGCCAGAGCTGCGTAGCAGATGGACCGCCAACGCAGAGGCGAGTCCCTCGAGGTAAAGCCGTCCGCCCGCGCCGCCCTCATTCAGCTCGAGCTGGCCGAGCGCGGCGAGCCGGCCGCTCACCGGATCCTCGACACCGATCGAGGTTCCGATGAAGCAATCGCCGGTGCCGTCGAAGGCATTGCGCCAGATCTCCGTGACGAAAGGTTCCTCGATCGCGAAGGCAAAGGTGGAAGTCGACGCGTTGCAGCGAACCCATAAGGGTAGACGCCCGTCTCGAATGTGAACGCGGCCATGTGAGACGGTGCTTGATCGCAGACGGTCGCTTTCGCCCCCGCGCCAGTCCATGTCGAACGTCGCGCCGTCATGGACGGCGACCGCTATCTGGGCCTCTTCCAATTGCCTCCCCTCGACCGGGCCGGCGGTCCAACGCGTGAGGGTAACGGCGCCAACGCTCAGAAGCTTATTGACCTCAAGACCGCGCGATGGCGGGCTAGACGCAAAATCGATGAATTCACGGCCGCCGGACCGGCCCCTATCCCATCCCATGGCAAGTCTCCCCGCGCGCATAGATAGCATACGATTGGGTCATGACTCCAGTGTGAATGGGTCAGACCGATTCGGCGCCGCGCGCAAAATCACGGCCGCAGGTTCCGACGGGCTGATTACCGGTATTTTCTAATATTCACCGGGCGTTTCTGACAGACTTGCTATTACGGCGAGCATATCTCTGTCAATTGCCGCCAGCGACTTCATGCGGACGCGATCTTCGAGCCGTGGGGCGCCCTGAGCCGACGGCAAGTTCCGCACTCCGGCACTTGTTTGCCATTTGTCGGAGCCGGAGAAAATTCGGGAATCGCCTACGGAGGATCGGAGTCATGAAGACGAAACTGCTCGGGTGCCTTGCGGCGACCGCGATGGCGGCGGTAATCGTCGTGGCGACGCCAGCCATGGCACAGCGCGGCGGTGGCATGCACGGCGGGTTCGGTGGCGGCGGAATGCATTTCGGTGGTGGCGGGTTCGGTGGCGGCGGCTTTCGCGGTGGCATGGTCACCGGCCGGAGTGTATTCGTCCCCGGTGGAAACCGCTTTGCCGGTGCACCCTTCGCCGGCCAGCATATTTTCGTCAACAGATTCCACAACTTCGCGTTCCGGAATAGGTTCAACAACTTCGCGTTCCGGCACCCCTTCTTCTTACGACATCACCGTTTCCGCAACTTTGCCCTCTTTGGTTTTGGCGTACCGTTCGTTTACGACTACGCTGCGTACGGGAATGGTTGCTGGCGCTGGGATGGCTGGCAGTGGATTAATATCTGCTATAATTATGGTGGCTACAATTATGGCTATTAGCAGCTATTCATAGCCAAAAATCGTTACGCCATTTAACACCTATATTATTTCGCAGGGAAAAGGTACTGCCGTGGACCATATTTCTGACGTTGACCTGCAACTAAAGCAACGGCTCGGGTGTTTATTCGAGCCGTTGTGGCAACCTTTGAGATTATGGCTATAATTGCCGTCGATCAAATTCCTTGGCCTGGAATAAAAGCGACGGCTCGGGAGTCTTTGCTCTATAGGGAGCGCGGTTGTTCCTAACAAGCGCGTGATCCATGTCATAAACGATGCGACCAAGGCGTCATAGACCAAGGCGTCACAAACGATGTTGTGAATTCAACTTATCTAGGGAGACGAACATGACGGACGAACATCACGCTGACCGGCGCAGCTTTTTAAAGACCGGTGCAATCGCGGGCACGGCGCTGGTCGCAGGCGCATCGGACGCATTCGCGGAGGAAGACGGCTCGCATGGCCCGACCAAGGGCGATATCGCGATCCTGAGATTCCTATCCGCAGTCGAACAGATCGAGAGCGATCTCTGGCAACAATACAACGAACTCGGAGGAATCCAAGATAGCGAAGTCCCCGGCGGCAGCGGGAGTGGGGCTTACACCGCGGCGCTGAAGAACCTCGATGGAGACATGGATCAGTATATCCACGACAATACCGAGGATGAGTTCAGCCATCACGCCTTCATCAACGCCTACCTGGAGTCGATCGACGCCCCGCAAGTTGATCTGAGCAAATTCGCGACTTTGCCAAGCAGCAAGGCGACAGGGGCCAATCAAATCGGACGGCTCACCAATCTCATGCAGCTCACCGTCGACACCAGTTGGTGGACGCGGTATCGCAGCCGCGACAAGAATCCCGATCTTGATCCGTCGTTTGTTTTTCCGCAGGCGGTCCCGACGTTGAACACCGGGCAGCATCCGGCAATCCCCCGGGCCGATAATGATCTCTCGCCTAAAGACCACATCCAGGCTATCGCCAACACGGCGGCCTTCCATTTCGCCTCGATCGAGCAAGGCGGCAGCAGCCTTTACCCCACATTGGCCCTGAAGGTAACTGATCCAGTCGTCTTGCGAATCCTGCTCAGCATCGGCCCGACCGAGACCTCCCACTTCCAGACCTGGCACGACAAAGCTGGCAACGCGGTTAATACTTCTCCTCCTCTGACCGATGGCACTCTCGTGTTTCCGAACCTCAATGTACCTCCTTTCCCAGCCCCACCCCCATTCGGCATGGAGGACTTCCAGACCAATCTGATCATGCCCGAGCCATGCCCGTTCCTCAACCGCAAGTTCCCGCCTGTTTCGATCATTCGCCCGGTCTCGATCTCGACAAAAATCTTCGGTGCGCAGCAGGCGGTCGCAGGCCTCAAGGCTAGCGGACTGTTCATCGGCCAATCCGCAGAGTTCTTCACGAAGGTAGGCAAGCTGGCGGAAGAAGCAGATGAAGCCACGCGGAAGTGTCATCGCGAGGACTAGCTAGCACGAAAGTCTACGTGGCCGCGCCAGTCACGGCCACCCTGTCCTTATTCACATCTGTGAATCCTTGGCGTGCCGCGGTAAGTCGCGAGCCAATCCCGAAAGGCAATCTTATTTCATTAAAGCGGCAAACACTTGCGCGGAAACTCGATCCGCACGCGATCGGCGATCCCCTTCAACGAGCGCTGGCCTAAGGTAACTCACATCAATCCGGCCGCCCAAACGGCGGACTGTGATTTTCTGTTGGCTCTGGCGCACCTTCGCGAGGTCGTGGGCGGCCTGCATCCTCAGCCACATGTCGGCACCGCCGCCGCATGCCTTCTCGAAGCGCACGGCATGTCGGCCTCCTCAATGATGCGTCGTCCTTCAGCACGTGCGGGTGAAACGTTGGCTGATCCATGTCCTCGATGTTTTCAACTGCGTCGAGGACGGATGGAACCAAACGGAGACGCGCGGCTGCAGGGCCGCGCTAGCGGCAAACCCTACAGCACCACATAAATTAACGAGATTGAGACGCAAGGTTGCCGAATTGCCTTCTCACGGGTTCATGAGATAATACCGCGTTGAAACCTGGGACGTCGAGAAGGCGTGGCTGCGGGAAATCGCCATTGTATTTCCAGGAACGAACCAAATGGCGCGCCGCCCGCCGATGCGCCGGGGCGCGGCCTATGCGACACGGTCATGGACGAATGCCGGGGCGTACCGGCGGGCGAAAATCAACGACAATCCCCAGGTCTGAATTGACGCCTGTAATGAACGTCGCGGCCGGCGCCGCAAACACGGCGCGCCATCCGGAAGCCACGAAGAAGGAGCTCGAAACCATTGGTACTCGAAGGCATCAAGCTATTTCGACCGAAGAAATTCGCCGACGCACGCGGATTTTTTTTTGAAACCTTCAACGCGCGGACTTACGCGGAAGCTGGCGTCGCTTGTGTTTTCGTCCAGGACAACCAGTCCTTGTCGCGAAAAGCCGGAACGATCAGGGGCCTGCATTTCCAGCGTCCTCCGGCGGCCCAGGCCAAATTGATCCGGGTCGTGCGCGGCGCGATCTTCGATGTGGCGGTCGATCTGCGCCGCGGCAGTCCCAGTTATGGCCGCTGGTGTTCCGCGACGTTGACGGGAGATGGCGGCGAACAGATTTTCGTGCCGCCCGGCTTCGCGCATGGCTTTTGCACGCTTGAACAAGATACCGAGGTCGCCTACAAAGTCGATAGCTTCTACGCGCCGTCGTGCGACGCGGGCTTGCGTTGGGACGATCCCGACTTGGCGATCGCGTGGCCGGTCCGACCCGTTGACGCAGCGATCTCCGAAAAGGACGCGGTTCTTCCTTTTTTCAAGAATTTTTTTTCGCCCTTCGGCACGTGAGACCTTTATGAACAGACGATTCATGATCACGGGAGGCGCGGGCTTCATCGGATCGGCGGTGGTGCGCCA
>DATBYR010000327.1:0-4669 GCA_036513565.1 Methylocella sp.
GTCCGACGCCGCAAAACCCGACCGGCCCGAGCGGCCCAATCAGCCCAACCAATGCCTCGCTCCCGGGGCCGACCTGTCCGTGCAGCTTGCAGCCGCTGAAGAAGGTCGATGTGCCAAAGATCAAGGACGAACCCAAGCCGCCCAAGCGGGAGCGGGTCGACAACAAGCCGCCCAAACGCCAATCCGACGATGATGTCGTCGTCGTTCGCCGCCCGCCGCCGTCGCCCCAGGTTTACGAACCGTCCGGACCCTCGATCGGATTAGGCTTCAGCTTCGGCGGCGGGGGCGGAGGATTCGGCGGCGGCGAACGGGGCGGTGGCGGAATGATGCCCGGCCGGAGATACTGACGCGGCTGGTCGAACGCGGCGGCGCTCCATTGGCCGTCGGTTGCGAATGCCGCCGAGGAAATTCTCGCCAAGTGAACGCTAGGAAAGCATCGCGAAAGCGCTCGAGACCATCGCCACCGGCTTGTTGTCGGCGGCGCTTATAAGCGTGACGCGGCCAAAGCTCATGGTGCGCCCGCGGCGAACCACGCGTGCGTCAGCCAGCACGTCCGAGGACATCACCGCGCGCATGAAATGCGTGGTCTGATCGACCGTGGTCATCGGCCGGTAGCCGCGGTTGGCGGCGAGGTTTGCGATCACCATCGCGGTGTCGGCAAACGCCATCAGCGCCTGGCCGCAGACCATGCCGCCGTTGCGGCACAGCCGTTCGGAGAATGGCATGCGCAGGATCGCGCCCGGCTGCCAGTCGGGCGCCGCATCCGGCGGCGGGTCGAAGTCGATCGCTTCGATCGACAGCTTGAGATCCAGCACCCAGGGCGCAAACACCTCGCCAAGCACGCGTCGCGCTTCCTCGATGCCGAACCCGGCGCTGCCTCGCTGTTGCATCTTTGAGGTGATCCCCTTGCGTCTCTTGGGCCGCGATAACGATTTCGCGACGTATTCTGAACGCTGTTGCCCGGCTTGAAAATGCCCGACTTGAGGCTTTATTGTCCAACCTGGGACGGGTGGGGTTTTCATGTTGCGACGGTGGGTACTGATCTTCAGCGTGGTCGTCACGGGGCTTGCGCTTAGCGGCTGCACCAAATGCGGGCCGATCTGGGACGATTGGCTGCGGTCGCCGAAATCCTGCAAATCGGACCAGTTTTAGGCGGCAGGCCGGCGCGCTTGGCCTTGTGGCGCGCGCGGTGATATATTGCCGCGAAAATGCAGGGAGCATCCCATGAGAGTTTTCCGCGTGGCGCTGGTATTTGCGTTGGGCAGCTTGTTCGGGCTGAGCGGGCTGACGGGAGCTGCGCGGGCGCAGCAACTCCCCAACATCAATCTGCTCGCCGATCAACCCTCCAAGACGCAGGAGGAGAAGGATGCCGATGAGGCGAGGGAAAAGGCGTACAAGGAAACGCTGAAGAAGATACCCGACGCCAAGGTTTCCTCCGATCCGTGGGGCGGTGTGCGCGGCAGCGACGCGGCGAAGACACCGGCAGCCAAGACCACGGCCTCGGCCAAGCCAAAGAGCAAGACCGGCAGCAACCCGAACTGATCTTCTCCAAAAATGGCGGTGCCAACGGCACCGCAGCATCGGGACCGGCGATCAAGGACTCGGAAGGACTGGCGATAAGGACTCGGATTTTCGAGCCGCGCTGCCCATATTTGGCAGGTCGTCATGTGTACCGGAGTTGCGACATGTCCTCCCGCCCACGCCCCCGCGACCTCGCCGACAGAATGGCGGCGCGCGGGATCGCCGGCCGCCGCAAGGCGGATGACGGCTATCTGCGCGAGACCTTTACACTGCCGCGCGACAAGGCGCGGGTGAAGGCACGCGATTTCCTCACCCGCTACCCCAAGGCCGGCTACATGAGTGCGGTCGAGAGCTGGCGCGAGCTGCCGGGCGGCGACATCGAATTCACCATGCGGCGCCTGCCCAGCGCCGATTAGCCGAGCTCGGACCGGGTCCTCCGCCAGCTGGTCCGCTAACCATCACTCTGGTTCGCGGGCGATCTTCTTGAGTTCACGGTCGATGCGGAGCTGGACGCGGCGGATCGCCAGGAGGTTGATCTTTGTTTCCGTCTTGCCCGTTTTGACCGCGTCGCCGATCTGGAACTGCCATTTCCAGACGCCGGGCACCGAGGTTGCGGTGACCGTATATTCGACACCTCTGTGATTCATGGCCGCTCTCCACCACGATTCATCCCGTGTAAACATTGCCTTGAGGGCCGATATTCCTTTCCGCCTTCAAATTCGCGCCGCTTCACCGCGGGTCCGCTGCAGCGCGGGGTGTATAGCTACGGACAGACTTGCGAGAAAGTTTCAGCCCCCAATCAAAAAATCCGCCATCGGGGCTTCCCGCTCCAGCCGAGGCCCAAGCCGGGCGGGCGTGGAAAGGCGGGAGGCTGGAACTGGAGCAGAAAGCCCTCTCTCAGCCTAAATGAATAAGGCCGATCGGGATCGGGCCGGTTGCAGATCTTGATGCGGAAGCTCGGACAAGGCCTTGAAAAAGGCCGCGCTTACTCGGGCTGAACGATCGTCCGCTTGGGCCGGCCGAGTTCGCCGTTCAACCAGCCGGTCACGAACTCGGACTTCAACGGATCGAATTTCTCGCAGCCGATGCATTGCAGGCCGTAGGCCTCACCGGCCTTTAGCAGCATGAACTCCACCCTGCGCCCGCAGCGCGGGCAACGGCCGGTTTGGTTAGCCTGACCCATGCAGCCCAGCATGAGGCCGGCCTCGGGGCCCGTCCATTCCAAAGGTGAGCGCGATTTTGGAATTTTTGACTCTGCGAGCGGCCGCCAGACCAGCTTCATCTTCAGCGTTCGGTTCGAAAAGGCTCGTCTACTCAAAAATCTTCTCCGGCGCGACCGTCAGCCGATAGGCGACCTCCGTCGAGCCGTCGAACACTTCCAGCAAATGGTTGCATAGCGGGCAGCGAAACTCGCCGGCCGTTCCGCGCCGAGAACCGAGCTCGATGCGGCGGAAGCCGGCACCGCATTCCGAACAGATGACGTCGCCTTTTCTCATGGCCGGAAAATATGCGCGGACATGACAACCGTTCCAAGACGGCGCCGGCGAGGTTTGAGGATTTGTGATCGCGGATCGATCTCGGCGCCTACGCGCCCGTCATCCGCAGCAAGCCCGGCCATTTTCCTGCACCGGCGGGCAGGGCACCGATCCGTAGGAACAATAGACGCAGCAGTCGCCCGGCCTCGGCTTGAGCCTCCTGCCGCAACCCTTGCAGTCATAGAAAAACTGGCAGGCATCCACCGGCATGGTCTCGAGGGCTGCGTGGCCGCAGTCCGGACAAGTGATGGTCGATTGCAGGATCACCCCAATGATAATAAGCGCCGATCCAGGACAGGCCAGTCACGGATAAGGGATCAGCGTTTGACGGCGGAAATACCGTCCCCGGGCGTTACGTTGAAACGCGCTTCTTGCGCTTGGTCTTGGCCGCGGCGTTGCCGCCGGTCATTTCGCTTCTGACCGCTTCGGCTTTCTCTTCGGATTCCTTGGCTTCCCGCAGGACGCGCAGGCGCTCCATGTTCTTGCGGACGGCTGTAGCCTCGCGTTCGACATCAGCCATCGCGCGTATCCCTTCCTCGAAGGCGAGACGCTGACGATTGGCCCTCGCGATGCTTTCGGGAGAGGGGTCGCCTGATTTCTTGCCGGCCATATGCCCTCCCGCTTCTTGCGGCCTTACCGGTTCGCCGCGAGTAGCCCGCTCAACCTTTTTGATGGATCGAGCGGGCAGCAGCGCCGTTCCAGTACATCCGTGGAACGGCGTGAAGGGGTCAAGCCAGCGACAGGTTTTCCGCGCTGGACTTGCCCCGCATCTTGTCGGCCTTGATCTCGAACGAAACCTTCTGGCCTTCGGCGAGGCCGGGAAGCCCGGCCCGTTCGACCGCACTGATGTGCACAAACACATCCTGGCCGCCGTCGTTCGGCTGAATGAAACCAAAGCCCTTCTGGCCGTTGAACCACTTTACTGTGCCTACCGGCATTTCTCTTCTCCAAAGCGCATCTGCGCCAAAACTCGCGTGACCACCACGCGATTCAATTCAATTTTGACGATGTTTCTGGAAGAAAAAGAGCCCGCGGGCGCATTCAACAAGGCACAGCGGCTAATCGAATACCGCTCAAACTATACACTTTCGCGGAAAATACAAGGGGAGCCACTCGCTGGGATATCCTTAAGGCGCCAACTGCTCAACTTCCGCGGCAGCCAAAAACACAACGCCGCCCTGGCCGAATATGATCGCTGGGCGGCGTTGATTAGATGCCGGGCCCCCTCAAATTCCGCCGGCCGCCTTCGTATAGGCGCCGGGCGCGCCGCGCTTCAACGAAAAAGATCCGGTCCCGTAGTCTTACCGGATTCCGCCGATCCCGCGATGAAGCGGAGCGGCGTCTTTTTCGGTTGGGCCACGAAGAGCCTGCCGATCGAGGCGGCCTCAATCGAATGCGACGCCCATCCGTCTTTCCCGGCGCCAGACGATGTGACAAGGCCGCTTCAATGGATGGGTTGGAATGACGAGCGTAAAGCGCTCGGGGATGAAAAGCGGGGTTACGACTTCGAGCGCGGCGCCAGTCTCGGAGAGGTTGCGAACCGTGCAATCGATCGCGCTGCCGCCGAACGAGATCGTTCCGGCCTTGAGGACGCGGTGACGCGGAGCAACTCG
>DATBYR010000328.1:0-5592 GCA_036513565.1 Methylocella sp.
TATGTGGACCAATCCACTCCTGAACAAAAGGCCAAGAGGGCGGTGTGGGACAAGAATCGTCGCTTTTTGTATCCGGACCAGAGATTCGCGCAGAACATGGGCGTTTCAAGTGCTATGGAAACCACTATCCCGGAAGGCACAAAACGTGAGATCAATGGCTTTGCTGTCGTTCCGCTCGGCATAAACAACCCGACTGCCGGGCCGGAAGCCAGGCAGTACTCTTTCGACCTCGTGTATGATACTTGGTCTACTGATGAACACGAAGCGAATGGGCCGGGCGGATCCTTTTTCTGGATTTTTGCGTTGGGAGATACGTTGTTCGGCGGCCCGAAGTTGGGGTCTGAAACTATTGATTTAATCAAAACAAATCCATCCGAGACGAGGTGGTCAGTGACTGACAATTGCAAAGCGCTGTCGCTTAAATAGAGGTCGCCAGAGGAAAGCGAGCCATTCTTGCCCATGGCTGTCCGCGAGGTTGAGCGGGTGAACGGTCGCCGCGTCATCAGCGGCATCGGGCAGGTCTTGAAAAGCGGCTTATTCGAAAGGGATGGTATGGCCATGAAGGACCGCAATCTCCTTGCAGTTGGCGTTGGTGCGGTGGTCGCCGCGGTATGTTGTGCCGCGCCGGTCGTGGTCGCCGCAACCGGCGCGGTTGGGTTGACTGCCTGGCTTGCCGAGGTTGGCAATGTGCTCGTTCCGGCAGTAATCCTCGGCATCGGGTTGATCGGATTCGGGCTGTACCGCAAGCAACATCGGGAACGGTAGGGATGGACGGCTACGATCTCATTGTCATCGGCACCGGTACCGCCGCGCAGGTGACCGCCGCACGCGTCCGGCGCGCGGGCCGCGCGGTGGCGGTAATCGACCATCGCCCCTTCGGCGGGACCTGTGCGCTGCGCGGCTGCGATCCCAAGAAAGTGCTGGTCAGTGGGGCCGAAGCGGCCGATTGGACGAGCCGGATGCACCGGCGCGGCGTCGTTGGTGAAATGCACATTAACTGGAAAGAACTGATCGCCTTCAAGCGAACCTTCACGGATCCCGTACCGAAAAAGCGCGAGGAGAGTTTTGCCAAACAGGGGATCGATGCCTTTCACGGCATGGCTCGCTTCAGTGGGCCGGACACCGTCCTAGTGGAAGGCCGCGCGCTCAAAGGCCGCAACATTGTGATTGCTACTGGCGCACGCCCGGTTCCGCTCGGCTTTCCCGGTGCGGAGCACGCCATCACCAGCGATGCGTTCATGAAACTCGAGCATTTGCCCGACCGGATCGTCATGGTCGGCGGCGGTTATATTGCTGCGGAGTTCCCGCACATCGCGGCGCATGCGGGTGCGAAGGTGATCGTGCTGCAAAAAGCGGAGCGCATGCTTACGCGCTTTGACGCAGAGCTCGTGGGCTGGCTCATGGAGAAGTTCTTGGAAATCGGCATCGATGTGCTGACCGGCACGGCAGTCGAGGCAATCGAGCGCGCGGGCAGCGGCTTCCGTGTGCGTGCCCGTGCGAAGAACCGAGAAATCACGATTGACGCCGATCTCGTGGTTCATGCCGCTGGCCGCGCTCCCGATCTTGACGGGCTCAACCTGTCTGCGGCCGGAGTCGCCGTCGAACATGGGCAAATCGCCTTAAACGAATTTTTGCAGAGCGTCTCCAACTCGGCGATCTATGCTTCCGGTGATGCGGCTGCCAAGGGGCCTCCGCTGACGCCGGTATCGAGTCACGATGGCAAGATCGTCGCAGCCAATATTCTGGAAGGCAACCGTCACCGCCCCGACTATCGTGGCGTCCCCAGCGTCGCTTTCACGCTGCCGCCGATCGCTGGGGTTGGCCTTTCCGAAGCCGCGGCGCGTAAGCAGGTACCGAAGCTGCGCGTGAATTCCGCCAAGGCAACGGACTGGTACACGGCGCGGCGCGTTGGCGAACTTGTGTACGGTTACAAAACGCTAGTGGAAGACGACACCGGGCGGATTCTCGGCGCGCATCTGGTCGGACCGCATGCCGACGAAGTGATCAACATATTCGGCCTCGCCATTCGTCATAACCTCACGGCAGATGACCTTAAAACCACAATGTTTGCCTATCCGACCGGAGCCTCCGACATTGGCCACATGCTTTAGTGAAGAACCATGATCCATGAATCCGTTGTCACCTGCCCGCATTGCGCCACCGCGAAGCCGGAGGCCATGCCGGCCGATGCCTGCCAGTTCTTCTATACATGCACCGGCTGCGGCGCGATACTCAAGCCGAAACCCGGCGACTGTTGCGTGTTCTGTTCCTACGGCTCGGTTCCTTGCCCGCCGGTCCAGGCCGAGCGTTCGGGCGAGACAGGCGCCGCTTGCTACGGCGGCCGATAGCTATCATGACAAGCAATATCGTTCGAAGCGCATACGATTGGCTGCGAAGCCCGCGAACGAGCCTGCCCGCCAGGGGGATCCCTTGGATCGCCTGTTCGCGCTGTTCGAGCGGCTATTGGATTACTGCACTGAGCTCGATAGTAACGGCGTGCATTCTCAGTGCGCAGCGGTGCGGACGCGCACACTGCCGCTACACCGGCAGCACGGTCTGGGTCCTGATCCGCCACCTGAACTCTTCGTGCAATCCCTCATGGTGAGCTTGCCGAACCACGATCGCATGCGACGTGCGGATCGATTTCCATTGGCTTTTGGGAAAGCGCGTGAAGCGGAACAGCTTGCCTTCCTCGAGGCCCTCTTCCCGTCTGGAGCAGATCCCCAAACTGTCTGGCAGCTTTTCCGGGACCTGCACTAGCGGCGCAAATTGCCCCCAAGCATTATTTTTCCAAAGGCTTGCCGTACCGGTTTCCCCCGGCCCCCAAAATGCTCTAAGATCGCCACCAACGAGAGCGGCTTAAGGGGGAGAATCAACAAGATGCGTCGAGCGTCCGAGCCGCCGGACACGGCCGCCAGCCGGAAAACCGCGACGCGAGCGGATCTCCTGGACGCCGTTTACGCTTCGTGTCCCGCCCTTTCGCGCGCCCAGGCCAAGCAAATTTTCGAAATGACACTGGAAGAGATTACCGGTGCGCTGGTGCGCGGCGAACCAGTGAAGCTGCGCTCCTTTGGGCTGTTTTTGGTGCGCGCCAAACGCGAACGCATCGGCCGCAATCCGCGTACCGGCGTGGAAGTGGCGATCACGCCGCGCCGCGTTCTCACCTTCAAACCGTCGCCGGTCCTCTGCGCATCCGTGAATGGCGTTGCGGCCGAAGATAAAGGCCATCGAACCTGAAGCTTGGTCTAAACAAGCTTTCCGGTCTGAAAACGCGACAAACAAAGGGCCAAAATGTCTCCCCTTCATAAAAACCTGGAGCCGGTCCGCCAACGGCCTCGATAAGGCGCGGCGCCGTCCATAATTCCATCGCCCTCATAAAGAACTTGCGGATTTTTCGTCAGGTTTCTGATAACAAAAGGTAATCCATGCCTCTCCTTGCCGTTCTCGTGGGCCTTTTCTCGGCCGCCGCCGCCGTCGTCAGTCTGAAGACCGGCGACAATATCATGCTGTTGCTCGCCGGGGTGGGGTTTCTCTGCGCCTTCACCACCTACCGCTCGCGGATGATCTCGACTTTCTTGCAAATCTTCGCGGCAATATTCGCGGCCGAGACCGTGATCTTCGGCGCCGTCTTTCTAATCGCCCAGATCGGACTTTGGCCGGCTTCGCTTGAAGACTACGAGCTGCCCGAAAGCCTGCCGCTCACCGTCGCGATCTTCGGCATCCTCGTCCATGCGATCTCGTTTATTCCGGTCGTGCGGTCGATGACCCACATCGCCGACCGCTATTTCGATACCAGCAGCGAGACCCGCGCCCGCATCTGGCCCTTTCCTACCTTCGCCGCGCCGGAGCGGCGGGTGGCGATCGCCATGGTCGTTCTGCTTGTCGTCATCAATCAGGCGCAAGTCGGCATGAATCTGCGACTGTCGTTCTTCAACCGCGATTGGTTCAACGCCATTCAAAACAAGGACGAGGCCGCGTTCTGGTCACAACTCTTCACCGTCTTCACACCCTGGGCATTTCTATTTATCGCAACGGCGGTCCTCGAATATGTTGTAACATCGACCTTGATCATTCGCTGGCGGCGCTGGCTCACCGGCCATTATGTCACCCGCTGGCTCGACATCCACACTCATTATCGCATGTCGCTTGCGGGCGGCGCCGCCGACAACCCAGATCAGCGCATCTCGGAAGACATCAACCGCTTCATCGATGGCGGCCAGGTCGGCTATGGCATTTACTCCTTTTCGATTCTGCTGATCTCAAATTTGAGCTCGCTGGTTTCCTTCGCGATTTTGCTTTGGGATCTTTCGGCGAACTTCACGCTGCCCTATACGACGATCGCGCTGCCCGGATTTCTGTTCTGGGTCGCGCTGATTTATGCCGGCGTCGGCACGCTTGTGACCCATTTGATCGGACGCCCGCTCGTCCGCCTGGCCTTCGAGCGGCAGCGCTATGAAGCAGACTTCCGTTTTTCGCTCGCAAGATTGCGCGAATACGCCGAGCAAGTCGCGTTGCTCTCCGGCGAACCAACAGAAAAAATCTCGCTCACGGCGCGGTTTGGCGCGATCGTCAAGAATTATTTCCAGATCATCGCCTGCCGCAAAAACCTGACCGCATTCACGGCGTCCTATGGCCAGCTCAGCCCGATCATTCCCTATGTCGTCGCCGCGCCGTTCTATTTCGCCGGCAAGATCACGCTCGGCATCATGACGCAGACGGCCAGGGCTTTTTTCCAAGTCGACGAGGCCTTGACCTTTTTTGTCACCTACTATGTCTCCCTCGCCGAATTCAAAGCGGTGCTCGACCGTTTGACGTCGTTCGATCGCGCGATCGAGAACGCGCAGACGCCGGGGTTTTCGCCAAAAGCGAGCGTGGACACGGCGCGGAAAACTGTCGACATCGAGTCGCTGAATTTGCGGCTTCCGGGCGGCCGAGAGATAGTCAACGTCGCGAGCCTGCGGCTTGCCGGAGCCGAGCCGGTGGTTCTGACCGGCCCGTCCGGTTCCGGCAAATCGACTTTTTTCCGGGCGATCTCCGGCATTTGGCCTTATGCCGACGGTGCGATCACCTTGCCGGCTGAGGCAAAAATTTTGCTGCTGCCGCAACGGCCCTATATTCCGATCGGGACGTTGCGCGCCGCCGTGAACTATCCGGCAAACCCTGATCGCTACGGCGACGCGGCGGTACGCGATGCGCTGCTTGCCGCGCACCTCGGCGATCTCACCGGCGAACTCGATATCGAGGACAATTGGCCGCAGCGGCTTTCCGGGGGCGAGCAGCAGCGGCTTGCGATCTCCCGCGCGATATTGGCCAAGCCCGATTGGCTGTTTCTCGACGAAGCCACGTCGGCGATGGACGAAGCGATGGAAGCCGAAATCTACGAAATTCTCGCTGGAAAACTTCCCGGCACGACGATCGTTTCGATTGGGCACCGCGCGAGTCTCGTGAGGTTCCACAAGCGCCATATCGAAATGCGGCCTTCTCGCACCGGCATATTCACGCCTACCGAGATAGCCTTCAAACCCGCGGAGTAGGCTCTTGCCGCATGAAAAGGGGGCTTGTTGTCATCCGCAGCGCGCGCTGCATTGCTTT
>DATBYR010000329.1:0-20136 GCA_036513565.1 Methylocella sp.
ATCGCCGAGCCAATCCGACCCCTTGACGGTGTCGTACATGTGCCATCTCCAATCATCTGGCCCCATGTTGCCGAGCGCCGCCGCGACGCCGCCTTGCGCCGCGACCGTGTGCGAGCGGGTCGGAAATACCTTGGTGATGCAAGCCGTCCGCAGCCCCGCCTGCGAACAGCCAACCGTTGCCCGCAGTCCCGCGCCGCCAGCGCCGACGACGACAACGTCGAACGTATGGTCGGTAATCGGATAGGCGGTGCCGTTACGAGCCGGGGCGGCGTTGCCGTTGAACGTGGCGTTGGAGGTCATGCCATCGGCTTTCGAAATTTCCTCGCGCGCGCGCGATTGTCGCGGGGGCTGCCCCTCAGGTAAAGCTCAATTTCACGACCGCGTAAATGCAAGCCAAGCCGATGCAAACCGAGAAAACAAGATTGGCGATCTGCGCCCACTCCTTCGGCTGCGCGGCATGCACATAATCGTCGATAATCGACTGCATTCCGAGCTTCATATGGAAGACCCCGGACAAGATGAAGAGAAGCAGCAAAATCGCCGGAAGGGGATGCCCGAGCTCGGCTCGCACCGCCGCGTAATCCTTGCCGAGAAGCGACAAGACGATTGCGACGAAAGCGATCGACAAGGGTACGAGCGCGACCGAGGTGATGCGCATGTTCCATGCGTCCGCGGTGCCGGATTTGGCGGAACCGAGAAAGCGCAACCTTTTCATCGCGGGGCAAACCGGCGCGGGACTTTTCGCCATGACTGCCTATTCCTCCCATGCCTTCCTGGCAATGTTTTGGATTTTGCAATCCGCCGGTTGGCGGCGCCGGCCAGGACGATTCTAAGAAACTAGATAAGCGATGGTCCAGACGGCCACCGTCAGGACGATGCCGCCGAACAAGGTGGCTCGTGCCAGCCATTCGCGCTGCGGATGCTCCAAACCATGACCCGTGTCCCAAATGACGTGACGTATGCCGCCGAGAAGGTGATGGAACAGGGCCCAGGTGAAACCGAATAGAATCAGTTTCCCGGCGATCGAATTTAAGCAATAGGCAGCCGCATCGTAGGCGCCGCCGCCGGTGGACACGGCAATTAAAAACCACGCGAGCAACAAGGTGCCGAAATAGAGCGCTGCCCCGGTGATGCGATGCGCAATCGACATCATCATGGTCAGCATCGGGCGGTAGATTTGCAGATGTGGTGACAGCGGCCGGCGGTTCTCGATGCCGCTCGCGCCGAACTCCCCCTCTGTCATGGAGCTTCACCCCCTCCCCTCAAAAATTCGATGCCCCTTCCACTAATGCAATTGGCCCTCCAGGGCAACGCGTACTTTAAGCGCGTCCATTGGAAGAGCTCAGATCCGCCCGAAGGACGGAACCTAAGTGGGACCAGCCCACGCATTTGGATAATCTCTGTAAGCAAAATTGTCCCGGCGCGGTGAACCTCCGTGCATTTTCCTTATTGAGTCTCCTCGGTATAAGCTATCATGCCTTGATGCTCCCTTGCACAAATTTGGCTCGGCAAGAAAAATCGAAGCGAATGGCTTGGAAGACATGATCGCGCGAGGCCGCAAAGTGATCGCGTTCGTGCGTGTTGCCAGTTCGCTGGCGGGAGCCTCTTGGCTATTGCTTGCCTTCACGGGGTTTCCATCGGCCGCTTTGGCGGCGGCGGGCCGCGTCACCATCGTGTCGGACGGTGTCCCGCGCACCGCCATCCTCGTCCAGCACCGGCGCCTCAAGCAAGGGCGCCGGCCGGCCGTGATAGTCCTGCGCGGCGGCAGGGAGAAGGGCACGCGCCTCCGGCGGACGTTCGGCTTTGAAGAAATGGCGCGGTCATCCGGCGCGGTCCTGATATTTCCGGAACCTCTAGCCGGCCGTTGGAGTGACGCGCCTGGACCCGAGGCGAGTCGTGATTTAGTTTTTATCCATGATCTGATCGCGAAGCTCGGCGCCCGTGGAATTGCCGACCGTGGCAAGGTCTTTCTCGTTGGCATAGCGACTGGGGGGATGATGGCTTTGCGGTTCGCCTGCGACGAAAAAAACGCCTTTGCGGGAATGGCCGTTCTCGGGGCTAGCCTGCCGTCCGATCTCGAAGCGTCGTGCAAGCCGTCGCATCCGATTCCCCTCTTGATGATTTCGGGCACCGCGGATACGGTGGTTCCCTTGCATGGCGGCAAGGCCAGTTTGCCGCATGGCAAGATGGAGCTCCTGTCGATCGACGCGACGCTAGGCCTCTTCGGCAAGGCCGCCGGCTGCGCCGGGGGCATGACGAGCACCATCCTCCCCGGCAAGGATACGCGCGATGGCACGCGGGCCTACCTCGACAAGCTGAACCATTGCGAAGTCCCCGTCGAGGCGGTCTGGATCGAAGGAGGCGGCCACCTACCTGGTCTTTCGAGCGAAGGCGGACCCGGGCACGGCCTCACGGATGTTAATAGCGCGAAGCTTGTGTGGGATTTTTTCCGTCGCCTCGGTGGCTGAGTCTGGGCTCCCCTATCGCGCGCGAGAATCCGTGCGGCCTCGCCTGGTGGCCGAACGCCCCGCCGGCGCGCGCGATCAGGGTAAATGCGATGTTAACGGGAGGGCTTTGCCTGCCCCGACGGCCACAGTTTCGTGGTATGTAATTTAGCGACGCACTCTTCTGGACGGGGACCGCCCATCTTACCAAAATGTTTCAACATTTTGGTAAGATGGAGCCCGGCTCAGGATTGCGGCCGCACCTCCCCGATGGTCAGCGCGACCACTTCCGGCGGGCGCATGAAGCGAACCGGCGCGTGGGCTGTGCCAAGGCCGGCGGAGATGATGAGATGACGGTCTCTTTGGACGATATGACCGTAGACAAGATCGCCGAAGTGGCGGCGCATGAAATCCTTGGTGAATATGGGGAGGTTCAACTGGCCGCCGTGCGTGTGGCCGCAGAGCGTGAGCGAAACGCGGTCTGGAACACGCCGGAAAATGGCGGGCTCATGAGCCAGCAAGATGACGGGCGCCGGACCTTTAACTTGCGCCATGGTCCCGGCAAGATCGTCGCGGCCGATAAAAAGCCTTGACCCCTGCCGTTCGGCGATTTGATCGCCAAGGCCCGCGACCCAGAACGGTTGGCCGTTTTTCGTTACGCGCAGCGCATGGTTTTCGAGAACGCCGATACCCGCCGAACGCAAGGCGCGGCGCACGCCTTCGGCGCCGTCGGCGGGCATCCCGGGCAGGGCTCCATGCCACCAGTCGTGATTGCCGAGAACCGAGTAGACGCCGAGCGGCGCTTTCAGAACCGAGAGAGCCTCGCCCCAGTCATCGGGCATCACCGGGCCGGTGACAAACCGGTGGCCGCCGGAAAAATCACCAAGCAGAAAGACGATGTCGGGGGCAAGATCATTGGTTAAATTCGCGATCCCCCGGACGCGGCGCGCGGGCATCCAAGGTTCGCAGGCATGGATGTCCGCCAGCACGGCGGCCTTGAGGGTCAATCCGTCCGGCCAATGGGGCGGGGTAACGCGATAGGATGTGACGTTGAGACGCAGACCCGGTTCAAATGCGAACGCGTAGGCGCCAAGCCCGGTCGTCGCCCAAGCAAAACCCCCGGCACCCTGCAAAAAAAGCCGTCGGCTTATGCTGGTCATAGTCTAGTGTACCGCAAAGCGGCAAAACCAGCAAATTAAATGGCGGATGGTTTCCGCGCCGGGGGTATGGCTACGCCGCCTCGCCATCCCTGAGCACCGCGGGAATGTCCTTGCGGCTTGGGGCTGACTTTTGCGGCTTGCGGGCGGTTGCCTCGAGCGCCGCGGCGACGGCGGAAATTCCGATTTCGCGATAGAGTCTTGAAAGGAGATCGGCGGGTCGATTTGAGGGGGCGGTTTTTTGCGGGTTGTTCTGATCGGTGCTCATTTCCATAAATCCAAACTGTAAGCGGAACGTCGGCTCGGGGAGAGTTTTCTTTCACGAATGATCATGTGGGGAGGAAGTTAACGCCGTGTAACCCGCCTCGCGCAGTTTTTTGAATTGAGCAAGCGAAACCGCCACGCTCAGAAGGCATGTAACATCCGGCCGTGCGCAATCACACTAGCCCGCCTGACTTGCATGAAGCATTTGCCGCGATCGCAAATTATTTTGACGTAAGCCTTGCCGCCGCCCTCAAGGCGAGGCCATTTATCGGCGGAAACTTAAAACATGCGCCGAGTGCTTCGAGCATCGCGGCGCAGGCGATCGCCGTGCGGTCCTCGAAGCTCGCGGCGATGATTTGGATCCTGCGCGACAATCCATCCGGCGCAAGCCCACGGCATCAGGTCGAAATAGGGTCTTTGTTTGCCATTGACCTCGATTGATCGCGAATGCGGATCGGGCTTTTGATCGTGCCGGATGGGTCCCGTGGGGGCGGGCGGGCAAAGTACCACGTCGATGTGCTCGAAAAACCGTGCCCACTCCTGGCGAAGCCGCGCCCGCCGCGCCTGAATGCCGAGGAAATCCGGCGTGCTCAGACGCATCCCGCGCGCTTGCAGAGCGCGATGGGAGAGATCGCCGGTCAAAAAATCGTGTTCGCGGGCGGCCAATTTGTCGCGGGCATTATCAGGCAGGCCGGCGCCAATGAACGCATGGGTAAGGACCGCGAATACCTCCCAGGCTTCCCCGAATGAAAACGCCGGGCGCGCGCTCATCGGCGATTGCTCCGGCCTGTTCAAGCATGAGCGCCGCCTTGTGCACCGCTGCCGCCACTGTTGCATCCACCGGAGCGAAATTCTCGTCGAGTCAGAGTGCCACGCGCAGTCCCCTGGGCGATGTTTTACGGGGCGAGAGCCTCCGCCGGCAGCGAGGGTCGCGCGGCCCGGCTAAGACGTCGCGGGCAGGAGCAGGCGGTCGAGCGGGCGAGCGGACGATGGCGGCTAGAGTCGAACCAAGGAGGTCCCGCGCGGAAAATTCCCGCCTACGCAGCGCCGCGTGCAAATTGGAAGCGGAATCGCGTAAATCCGGCATGGCTGGTTCGCCGGGAATGCTGTAGCCATTTGGTGCTTTTCACGCAAATAGATCGCAAGAGGACGTTTCGACATGCGGCGTCTGATCGTCGAGGAGCCCTATTCCAAGGCGGCCTTGCTCAGCCGGCGCCTCGCGGTGTTTTCGCTTGCCGTCGCCGTTATAGGCAATTTGGGTGTTGCGCGGGGCGTCGACCTGCTCGCGGTGCTCGCCGGGGCGATTGTGATTGCCTGTGGCGCGGTTTTATCCGCATTACTGGCTCTTGCGATAATTTGGCGCAGCGGGCACAAGGGCGCCGGGCAGGCCCTCGCGGGGCTCGTTCTCGCCACTCTACTTTTGGCCTACCCGGCCTATCTCGCTCAACAAACGATGCACCTGCCGCGGCTTGCCGACATCTCGACCGATATCGCCGATCCGCCAAACTTTTCTCTTTCACACGAGGCCTTGGCCGCGCGCGGCGATACCACTCCGCCAAGCGTCGCGATCGCGAGACGCAAGGCGCAGATCAAGGCCTATCCGCAGATACAGCCGATCCTCCTCGATCTCGACGCGCGGGAAGCGTTCGATGCCGCTCTGAAGGCGCTGGCGGCAAACGGCTGGAAGATTGTCGAACAGAGGCCGCCGGGGCGCGCCGGTCTTGGCCATATCGATGCCATCGCCACTAGTTTTATCCTCGGTTTTCCTTCCGATATCACGTTGCGGCTAATGCCGCTCGCCGGTCAGACGCGAATCGACATCCGTTCGGTGTCGCGCTTCGGTCCTTACGATGCCGGCGCCGGCCCACGCAATATTGCCAGCTTCGAGGCGGCGCTGGAAGCGATTGTCGATAAGAAATGATGGCAATGTAAGCATCCTGATAATCGGATGAGCTGATCACCGGTCCGGCTTATTTGGCGGTTGCGGTGCCGGAATTTTTGGGACGGCTTCCAATCGGATTCCACGCCGCGCCCAAAAAATACCGAAAAGACACCCTTGAGGACAAGCGCGAGGTTCATCCGCCAACAAAATTGATATCGCGGCCAGCGAGCGCTGAAGGTTTGGCCTTGTAAGAAAAGGCGATTATGAACTTTACAAACGACGCAAAGTACACTTAGGATGAACCTTACACCCAACCTATAGGGAGAAACCCAATGGCTACGTGCCCGGTATGTGAAGGCAAAAAGGTCTGCGACTGTCCGCATTGTAAGGGGACAGGAAAGGAAGAAAGCAGCGAATGTAAACATTGCGGTGGAAGTGGAAAGGGAACGTGCAACCATTGCAACGGAAGCGGACAAGTCTAAACTTTCTGGTTTCGCGCGCCGCTTCCAAAGTGTCCAATTCCAAATAAATTGGGTTGTGAACTCGGTCGAGGTCAGCGCTGCCCAGCAATTCCCGGCCGTGGCCGCGATAGAGGTCACGTAAAGGGTCTCCTGTGTCGTTTTCACGGGCGCTCCATTTTTTGCCGCGCGCGGGATCCGTGAACGCTCTGATCCTTTTGCCGGGCCATGAACCAATCCCGAAGACGGATTCTAGTTTCACGCCCGATGCCGGTCGATCGAGGGCGCCAAGCGCCACCGCTCCTTCGGTTGACGAGCCCTCGCTCCAGCAAAATCCTGACGTACCGGCTTTGGTGCACCCGCTGCCAAAGTTCGTTCTTGCCGGTGTGCGCCCATCGCGGGGGATCTCAAGCTTGACAAGCTCGTTCATCTCGCGAATATTACCCCATAAGGGTCAAGCTCCGAGATTTGGCCACCCCCCATGTTTTACTGGATTTACGATATACCGACGTGGACCGTTGCGGCCTTGTTCGCCGTCACCTTTGTCGGATTGAGTTGGTTCGGCGCTATCTTTATCTGCCCGCTGCTGAGGCTTTTCTTCCGCGAGCAGGCAGGCTGGAACGACATCGTAGGCTACTTTCTTTCGTTCTTCAGTGTCATTTACGGGCTGCTCCTCGGACTGCTGGCCGTTGCCACATACCAGAATCTTTCGGACGTGGACAAAACCGTGGCCTTGGAGGCGACCGCGCTGGCATCGCTCTATCGGGACGTTTCGTCCTATCCCGAACCCAATCGCACCGAGCTGCACGACCTTCTAAGGGAATACACGCGTTACGTTATCGAGGAGGCCTGGCCCCTCCAACGCAAGGGAATAGTTCCGGTCGGCGGAATCAACCGGATCACCGCCTTTCAGGCTCGCCTCACCTCCTTCGAACCGCAAACCAAGGGTCAGGCGGCCTTACATACCGAGGCTCTCCGCCAGTACAACAATCTCCTCGAACACCGGAGGATGCGGCTCTACAGCGTGGAAACCAGCATTCCGCCCTTCATCTGGTACACGGTGGTCGTGGGGGCGCTGATCAACATGTTCCTCGTTTGGATGTTCGACATCGGCTTCAGTGCGCACTTGGTGCTAGGGGGACTGATCGCGTTCTTCACCTCCACCATGTTCTGCCTCATCGCCATAATGGATAATCCCTACCGGGGCGAGTTCAGCGTCTCGCCCGAGGCCTTTCAACTGATCTACGATGGGCTGATGAAGAAGCCCGCGATTTGAGCGGTGATCGGAGAGCATCCTATGTAGCAGCGAGATGTTGGAATGCGCCGATATCGAAGGCGCCGGTAGCGGGCCGCGGGTTCCGGTCGAACTCGAGCACAACCCCCGCGTTGATGAGGTTGGCGCCGGCATTGATGAGCAGCGATCCCTGGGCAAGGTGAACGTCGCCTATGCCAGGGTTGACAAAGACCGGGTCCGCCTCGAGCCCGTGCTGCTCGGCACCGAAGTTCAAGGCCCATTGGCTAAGCGGCTTATCGAGCGATGCGGGAGACCACCTGCGTACTTTAGCGGGACTGCCAGCGCGAAACCAATCGTTAAGGTCGAGGACCATGCGACCGTTCCACATATTGAAGTCGCCGTCTTCGACGATGGCGATGCTTGGGAAATAAGCGAACACATTGTTCTTGATCACAATGTTCGATACCGCCACGCTGGCGGGCATCCAATGACCAGAGCGAATCCTCCATTCCCGGTCGTATGCTGGTAGAACCCCCAGCCGCCGGGGTCCAGTTCGACGGGAGCCCTGAGACGATCACGCTCGTCTGCCGCTAGTAATCGAAGCGGCGCAAATCAAGCTGCCGCTCAGCCGCATGCCGCTCGTGCGCGCCTATTTTCCGTGAGACCCAGGAGCTGGTCTAAGACGCCCAAGACAAGCCGCACGTCTTCCCTGCCGGGGTTTCACCTCCTCTACCCTCTTGCGGTCCTTCGCCTCAATGTTTATTCAACATAGCCATAGTGGCCGTAATATTTTCGATAATTGTATGAACTTGCATAACCTTCGTAACGGGCCATCTTTCTAATATCCGCTCTATTTAAGATTACACCGAGCAGGCGATCATGGATCTCCGGTGTTTCCGCTAGTAGACGCTCTGCAATATCCCTGTTTGTCTGTCCCCATTCCACGACATAAACGTAAGAATCGATGAAATTCGAAGTAGCTCTCGCATCAATCACGGGCAGCAGCGGCGACAAATCGACAATCACATAGTCAAATATCTCGCACAGACGATCGATTAAATTCTTCATCGCATTGGAGCCTAATATTTCGTCAGTATGCAAGAGTCTGGATGCGGAGGCATCCGGAGCCGGCAGAAATGTCAACCCGCTCGCGGGTTCAGTCCAGACGGCAGCGGCCAGATCAATTTTGCCCGCGATGACCTGAATAAGTCCGCCTGTGGCGTCTGGCGCAAACTGCTGAGAAAGAGATGGCTTGCGGAGGTCACAATCAATCAGTATGACACGGCGGCCCGCGTGCGCGAGAAGATGCGCGAAATTCGATGCAATGGTCGACTTGCCTTCGTTTGGCAATGTCGATGTTACGCCGATCACCCTATTCGGTTTCAGCACGCCATTGAGGTCCATCACTAATTTCAGTGAACGCAGCCCTTCAGTAAACTCCGAGAATGGCGAATCGACGACATAATTCATTAGATCATGCTTATGAACAAGTGTTCGCTCCGCCATTGAAGCAGCATCTTCCGTAATTACAGGAGAAGAAACAGGATTGGTAGATTTCAGGGCGGGCAGCGTTGCGATGCAATTGGCCCCCAGCGTTTCCTCGATTTGGGTTCGAGTGCGGAAAACGCGATCTGAGAGTTCACGGTAGCAAGCAAAAGTAAAGCTTAGCATCAAACCGCCGGCCGTCGATATGGCCAATACTACTAATGCAATAGGCCGGCTCTTGTGGGTAGGAGGGATCGCCGGGCTGATAAGCCTTGTCTCGGTAATTGGAAAAGATTGTTGCTGAACGGACTCCATATAACGTTGGAGGAAACTATCGTATATCGTTCGATAGTTATTTGCATTGCTCTCCAACTCACGTAGCTGAACCTGAGCGTTATGCGTGATTTGCGATTGCGTGACCTGGGTTGCCAGGCTGCTTTCGAGACTCCGCTCTCGGGCAAGCGCGATTTCGTAATCGCTCTTGTAGCTCTCCGCTATCTTTTTCATTTCATCGTTGATGTTACGCCGAAGTGCTAGCATCTGCGTGCGGAGATTGACGCTAGCCAAGTGGGTGGCACCATATTGCTCCGTCCAAACGCGTTCGCGCGCGGCATAATCTAGGTATTGATTGCGTAGACGGATAATGATTTCATTCTTGAGCACATCCGCCACCGCCGCGTCCGGAACGTCCTGCTTCATCACAACCGCCATTCGGTCGAACCGAGCCTTGGCCTCAGCTGTCGTGGCACGCGCCAGGATCAGCTGGCTATTCACCTCGGACAATTGCTGCTCGTTCATGAGCCGTGAATTGCCGCCCGGGGCGTCCGCGATGGTGACGATGTTGTTTGCGCGCTTGAAGTCTACAACGGCCCGGTCGGCAACGGAGGCTTGCATCCGCAACTCTTTTATCCGATCCTCCAACCAAGCGCTGGCGCGCCGTGTGGCTTGATATTTGGCATCGAGTTGTTCCGTAACATATGCATCGGCGATGGCATTGACGATCCGTGCGGATTTTTCAGGATCCAAAGAACGAAACTCAATCTCCATCACATAAGTCAGGCCGACGCGGGACACGGTGCGCCGGTTTTCGAAAGCGGGGAGCGCGTCGGGTTGTTTTCCACCGGACGCCGAAAGGCCCGGCACGAGCTTGAGGAGGGAGCCTAACAACCCGCCATCGGTGAATTCGGGATCCTCGGTAAGGTGTAGGTCCCTAATGACAGCTAAGCTAATCGTCCGTGATTGGAGAACCTCAACTTCAGTCTGTACCGTCCCTGCATCGGTCGTAGGAGTCCCCAGGTCTGGTTTCTGTTGTAACAATTGCGCTCTGTGGGTATCGATCACCAACGTGCCATCGGCCGTAAAACTCGGTGGCGTGATGAAGAGATAGAGCAACCCCAGCGCCGTGGTGCATGCCATTAGGACAAGGGATACCCGAAACTGACGTTTAAGGATCCTTTTGAAAGAGTTGAAAGTTTTGGTGAGTTCTGAGCGCGTAAGCTCCTCAGTATCGTCAGACGCGGGCGGCGACGCCTTATTGACCTGCAGCATGGATTTTTACCACCCCTGGCAGAAATAGATAACGCGCGAAAACCTAATTTCCGCGTTAACAAACCCTCGTTTCTGATTAAGCTCAGAAGCACCTTCGACGGCCAAATCGAGAGTTACGCTGCCCCTCCCCCCACAGCGATTGTCCTCGCGAGATTTTCATATAAAGGGGAAGTAGTCAAGGCGGCGCATTTGAGGGTAGTGTCCTAATTTGGGTAACCCTCACTCGCGGCCTCTGGCCATCATGGCATGATTCCGCCAGACGGAAGGTAGAACTAGCGGTCCAGGAAGCTCTTGTTTTTTGCGCCTAGGAAGGATACGTCTCAACGGTTTTTGTTAATCCGGCTGAGGGCGTGAGGCGCATGCTATGCTCATGGTGGTGAAAGGTTATTTAATCCCTTCTTGCAGAGCAGCGGGTATATTTGCAATACATAGCGCCCTCGCAGCGTTAATTTACTTATGCCTGTGGCTATTGGAGCATTTTATCCATTTATTTTCATCTTCCGAACCAATGTTGTGGGATTATGTTCCGATGCGTTATGTTTTTGACGGGGGAGAGGCTTTGGTCGTCGCTGCAGTCGCCATTCATGGCTTGAAGGATGTGTGGACCGCCTTAGAAAGTGGCCAAGCGTCTCAGCGCGTATCCACAAGCTGGGACGAATTCGCGCGGCTCAACATGGCAAGGGGAGCGAATGATGTTAACATGGTCGAAACCGAACGCAATAGTCCCTGACAACCCATTGCGCTGGATTCTGATAACTGTCCGATTCTATGCAATCGTTGCAAGCGTTGGCATTGCTCTAGCGTTTGTGGGGATTTCTATTCTGGCCTTAGCACCACGGGTGTTACACCATAATGTGATAGAAAAAGTGACCCCTATGGGCGACACCAATCGAATTGAAGGTTCCGACCCGAGCCAGTACGACATGTTGCCACATAAAGATGTTAATTCGCTACCTATAGGAACCGGCACTATCGATCGAATTGAAGGCGGCGGCGGCTTGGTGGTTCTGATCGCGATGATCATTCTCTTTGGCGCCGCGACGTATTTCACCGGCCGCTTGTATGGCAATGTAGGATATATCGCTTGTGGCGTGGGGTTTGTCGTCGTTTGCGTCACGCTGGCGTTTCTCTTTTGACACAGGCGGCGTAGCTCACGTTTTTATTCCGCGGTTTTCCGCTACGATCGCTGCTCTCACGGCGTCCAATGGCGATTTGATCGGCCCTATATGTAGCACTGCAAAGAATCGGCGCTTAGTGCTACCCTCAATAGGCGAAGACCACGCATAAGCGCGCGTGGCCTTTGGATGGCCGGCCAAGTCGAAGACATGCACGACGCCTTCCCATACGGTTTGACCTTGGAATGTCTCCAGCACTGGCACGGATTGGGCGAGCGTAGCCGTGCCGCCGTGTTGGGTTTCGACTGCTCGCTTTAACTGGTCTGCCGCGACCTCGCCCATGGACTGTCCCTATAAAGTGGACGCGATTCATTCATCATGCTATATAAAGGCGGTGGTCATGCCATCTAGGGAGCGACCCTTGATGACATGACCCGACCCGCTACGGTTTTAACATGCGGTCTTTCCGCACTTAGCACCACCTGCCTTTCGGTTGTACCCGGTTAGGGGCGGGGTTAGCGGGCGCGACCCGCCAATACGGGCCAGAGCGCGAACTCTGGCCCGAACTCGTTAGAGGCCTTTGGCTCTGAAATATTTCAGAAGCGTCCAAACAGCTTCCTGTTGGGCTTCATCCATCTGATTCGGGTCGAGGTGAGCGAGGAGTACCCCAGAGGGCAATCGATTAATCGGCTGATCATCCTGATTTTTCCCACCATCCCGACCGCCCCCACTGCCTTCGCCGCTTCCGTCGTTAGATTGATCCTCACCGGTTCGTGATGGCGGAGCGGCAGGTTTGCTAAATCGACCATTTTGCGCAATGAATCCTGCGTCAGCCGCAGAAGTTGAAAACACTTGTCGTGCGCGCTCTTTTTGTTTTCGCGGCACTCCAAGCGTTTCCATTTGGCGTTCGATTGCTGCGGGCGGTGGCAAAGCGTAACCATTATACCGGTCAAACATCTCCTTATAGAGGGCAACACAAAGGAAAGCTTCTACGCGAGCGGAGCTGGATGTGGTTTCGTCAATAATTTTCAGGCCCAATGAAGTGAGGGATACCGTTCCATGCTCTACATTAACGAGTCCGAACATTTTGGCAGCTGACAGTTTGGCCCGGAACGTGCCGCTCATTGCTGATTGATCCAGGGCTACGGCGAGCTGTTTCAGGTCAATTTTTGATTGACCGCCAGTGGCGTGTAGGGCTCCCGCCAATTCTACAGTCCTCTCAAGATCTGTATATGGAAACTCTATAAGAGAACGCTCACGCTTACGGCCGGTTGAAATATTGCTTGGGTCAAGCTGGTCTTTCTCTTGCTCTAGTTCTGTTTGATCGCCCATTTTTGGGAACTCCTTGCCTAATTGGGGTAAACTTGGCGCTGCCATAACACGGCCGACGGACTCATGCAATACGGCAATGCAATGTTTCTAATTAAATCAGGCAGGCGGCTTATTGGCGTATTAATTTAATAGACATTTTGCCGAACAAGGCGTATGATCGAGATATTGGAAGGAACCTTTCTCATGAACCGCCTATCTCTCGCCCGTCGCACCCAAATCATCAACTGCTTGGTTGAAGGCAATTCAATCCGCTCCACCGAGCGCATGACAGACACGCACCGCGACACGGTCATGCGCCTCGGGGTCGAAGTAGGAACGGGCTGTGCAAAGCTTATGGATGAACGCATGCGCGAGCTTCCATGCAAACGCGTTCAGGTGGACGAAATATGGTCATACGTTGGGAAGAAGCAGCGCCAAGTGACGCCGCAAGATGACGGGTCACGCGTTGGCGATCAATGGACATTCGTCGCTCTTGATCCTGAGACGAAGATCGTGCCGGTTTTCCGTATCGGGAAGCGCGACTTGCGGACTGCAACGGCCTTTATGACCGATTTGAGCGAGCGCCTTGCAAATCGCGTTCAGCTTTCATCGGACGCGCTCGCCGCGTATGAGGATGCAACTGAACAGGCATTCGGCGCGGATGTCGATTACGGGCAAGTGGTTAAATTTTACGAAGCCGAGCCGATTGGACCTGGGCGCTATAGCCCGCCGCATGTTGTCCGCGCGGAAAAGCACATCATTGCAGGTGCACCTGATCGCGCGCATATCTCGACAAGCATGATTGAGCGTCAGAATTTGACGATGCGCATGAGCATGCGCAGATTTACAAGATTGACGAACGCTTTTTCAAAGAAGGTCGAAAACCTTCAAGCGGCCGTTGGCCTCCACTTCGCGCATCATAATTTCGTGCGGCTTCATTCATCTCTGCGCGTCACGCCAGCAATGGCGGCCGGGATCGATAATCGGCTATGGTCGCTTGAGGAATTGGTGGACCGAACTTCAAGGACACTACCCATTTGAGGGTAGTGGGCTCCTTTGAGTTGCCTTATTTGCACGCCTTGACTGGCGCCTCGCCTTTGTCACCGCGATCCTGTATGATCGCTAACGAAAAGGAGATTGCGGCCATGACCATAGTTCAAGAACGCATTCAAGAGAACGAGCGCCAATTAATCCTCGACCGTCAAAGCTTGGCGCACATGGAAAACAGTAGCTGGCGACGCATGGACGATCTTCATTGGGCTATTGAAGATCAGGAACCGAGCCATTTCAAGCGCACAATAAGGCGCCTGAAGGCCGGAATCGATGAGTTGGAGGAAGCTAACATCATTCTTCGTCGCTTGCATCACGATGCCTAAAGGCCATATCGGGGTAAAGCGCCCCCGCGATCCGGCCCAGCTTGCCAAGCTGATGATCGATATCGCCAGCGGCGAGGTCGAAGACCTGGAGCCTACACCCGAAGAGCATGGGAAAAATGCTGTAGCAGTCAGACATGGGCAGGCAGGTGGCCTCAAGCGGGCTCAGGCGGTAACGCCACAGAAGCGCTCGGAAATTGCTAAAAAGGCAGCCCGCGCTAGGTGGCAAAAAGATCAGGTTCCTCGGGCGACGAAAGAGCCCGCTTAGCATCGGCATCTATAATTCCTTCGATGAAGCCCTTCATTATAACGAACGGTATGCATTGCAGGTTCTTTAAATCGGAACCTATAAGCGCGTGGCTCGCCATCTCTCTGCAAAACTCCTTTTCGCTTTGGGTCTATAAAAGCCTTCAGATGATTTTGGAAATTTGCAATCTCGACATGTCTGCCAAGAATGGCAGATAGCGGTTCTTTCACGGCAACCGGCGTGAAATAACCGCTATCGTCTGCCTTGGCTAAGGCGCAAGCCATAAGAACGTGGCGCAAAAGATTGCCGGGCTGATTGCTCCTAGTGGCGGCTTCGTAGACATCTTTGAAGAATTGATTAGAACTTGCGATTAGGCCATCTATTGCAGCGTCTACGTCATCTTCTTCAAGATGAAGACGGCCAGCGGGGGTTATCGCGTTCAGGCAGGCGTGCTTGCCGAGGCCGTGCACATACGCTGGCAGGCCCTTTGCCAAATTCACGATCTTCCATTTTGCGTCACCCGAAATTGTAAATCCCAATTGCTTTAGCCGTTTGTCCAAAACCGATCACCAGAAAAGATAGGGAACGCAACGTCGAATTGCGTCAAATATTGACGCTCTCGAAACCTTTCAGGCGATGCTTGATGATATTGATTTCAGGGGTGCTATGCCAAGTCTCGGCGATCATGCCCCGCCGCGCCTGAGCATTCAAAATATTGATGTGAGTGTGCGACCGGAGATTATCTTGAGCGCTACGGGTAAGAGCGGTGCAACACTGGTTGGCGCTATCAAACTTCACTTTCCTCGAACGTTTGCGCTTGATGCAGATGCAGGCGGATTCGTTTCCGCAATTTTGCAGGAATATGCAAAAGCTTATTTGGCAAACAGCGGCGCTCCATATGGCCCATTATGCTATGTGATCGACGTTGGATCAAAGCTCGTCCATCCTGGGGTTAAGGCGACAGTGAGCCGGATGAAGGAAATATCCGCTAATTGCCGCAACATCCACGCCATATGGCCGACGATTTCGCAGGATGATTAGTGGCGCCTTATTCAAAAGAGCCCACTACCTGATGCTTGCTTCCCGGCGGCGCATCAGTCCATCGCCATCGAATTCCCATTGCTCGTTGCCGTGCGCGCGAAACCAATGGCACGCTCATATTGGAAGCGAGCATGGGCTCATAGACCGAGTGCGGTCAAGCCTGGATGGCCGGCGGGACGCGGTCCGGCCGGGCCACAGGAATCTGCGGTCTACCGGGGTGATCGCGCACGTCGTTGATGCTTGGTTCCCGGCGGCGTGCCTTTTTTACCACAAGGTTCTGGGAATCTTATCACTAAATCCATAGATAATATAGTCGTTATTGACAAACTGGTCGCGTTGGCCGCATCAATTGAAACTCTGTTGTCGAAATGACAATGACCGCAAACGGTTATCGTTTGGTGCAATCGAATTGCGGCAATACGAGGGGCAATGCAATGAAATTACGCGACAAGAAAAAGGTCCTCGTGGCCACGGCGCTGGTCGCTCTTGCGACCCCTCAGGCCACGGCGCGGGCGGACGACACGGCCGCCGAAATTCGCTTGCTCAAGGCGCGGCTGAGGCAGCTCGAAGAAAAAGTCGCCCGCCGGGACAATCAGATCCGCGGTGTCGCGAAGTCTCCAGCGATGCCGCCCGCGCCCGAGACACCCATCGTGTGTAAGGACGCTCCTTGTCCGCCGCCGCCGCCGGTTTTCGTGAGCTTCACGAACGGACTTAAAGTTGAGTCGTTCGATCAAGCTTTCAGCTTCAAGATCGGCGGCCGCATCTTCGTGGACGGCGGGGTCAACAGTTTTCCCGTGGAGGCATTCACAGGTGTACCACCCTTTTTCCCAGCGCATGCCGGGTCGGGATTTTCCAACCAAGTGGGATTCCGTCAGGTCCGTCTGGAAGTTGAAGGCAAGGCCTTCAAAGACTGGGAGTACAAGTTTCAGTATGACTTCCTAGGCGCCCCCAACGGTCTTGTTGTTGGAGGAATTCGGGACGCTTACCTCGCTTGGCGTTACTTTGCGCCGTTCACTTTCGAAGTGGGCAATTTCTTCGAGCCAAATAGCCTGGAAAGGTCGGTTTCATCAGCAAAGTATAGAGACTTCATTGAACGGTCGCAAGCGGGCGACCTCCTAGCTGGCAACCGTCACATTGGCATTGCCGCAGTTACTGGCGGCGAGGCGCCGGGACTTCTGGGCAATCCCAATTGGAGCGCCAAGGCCGGCATCTTCAGTACCAGTCTTGAAGACGGCAATCCCCTCGGCCCCACCACGAACGCCGCCGGCCTCGTTACCAATGTCGGGATACCCGCGGGTAATTCCGCCTTCCTCAACCCCGTGCCTGGCGGCCATCAATATTGGGACGCGGCCGGCCGGCTCACCTATGCCCCCATCTTGACCGAGGACAGCATGCTGCATCTCGGTGGCTCCGTGCGCTATCAGAAGCCAAATGATGCCACCGCCACCAGCGACGACAGGGTATTGCAACCGGGAAGCACCTTAAGGTCATCAGGCAATATTCTCGGCGAGAGCCTGCTTGGCACCCAGCCTCTGACCTGTGTTGCAGCTACTGCCCAACTTGTGGGACAAAACTGCGTCAAAGACATGGTGGGCTATGGCGCTGAGCTGGTCGGCTCTTACGGCCCCTTCTCGGTCCAGGCGGAATATCTGGGCATGCATTACGATCGAGACCCGGGACTCCTTGCTTTCTTTAATAGCGGGGGGCGTCATGCCCCGGGGGCCGCCTCGGTCAATTTCAGCGGCTACTATGTCTATGTCACTTGGTATCTGACCGGGGAATCGCGCGCGCAGGCTTATCTGACATATCCCAACGACTTCAATAATCCGGGGGGCTTCGGTCAAATCAAGATCCTCCATCCCGTCAGCGCGGGCGGATATGGTGCGTGGGAACTCGCTGCGCGGCTCGACGAAATCAATCTGAACGATGGCGGCGTCCTTTTCACCCAGCCTGTCGGCACCCGTCCCAACATTCAGGGCGGCAGGCAGACAGATTTCACCCTTGGCCTCAACTGGTATCCCGATAAAGGGATCCGTTTCATGGCAAACTGGGTCAACGTGCTGCAGCTGTCGGCGCCTTTCAACCGGCCCGATATTAACGGGATCCATCCGAATCTGTTCGTAATGCGGGCCCAGGTGGACTGGTAAGATCCCCGGCGCCGGGGAAGGCACATTTTATGTGGCCCGCCCCTTCGGCCGGCGGCGTTATTGTTGTGCCGATTCGAAAGGGCGGGGGAAGCCAAATGCAAATTGCAGTTCTCGGGATCGATCTCGGTAAGAATAGCTGCAACCAGGTGGGGCTGGACGGCCAGGGCACGGTCGTCAAGCGGCGGCTCCGGCTATTGATCAAGTCCAATCTCTATAGAACCGGTAGCGTAAATACGCCGCATAGAACCGGTAGCGTAAATACGCCGCACGCTCGAACAGTCGTCCGCAACCCTTTCGGGGTCAGGCATTTCTAAAGACAGGATAGGTTGCGCGCGTGGAGTTTGCTTGCATATCGAATGGATTCGCCGCGACCGCCGCGGGCGTCAAGGCATGGCAAGGCTGGCAATTCGCGAAAGCCTTGCCGAATTTGGGTGCCCGGTCATTCCGCGCCGGCGTGTGGATGTCCTGCTTGAGCCTGTGGATTGCCGCCGCCTCGCTTCCGGCGATGAGCAAGGAGGCGAAGCTCCTCAATGTTTCCTATGATCCCACGAGGGAACTCTATACGGAAATCAACGATTTGTTCGCGGAGCACTACAAATCGGGCACGGGCGTGAGCGTGACCTTCGAACAGTCGCACGGGGGGTCAAGCAAGCAAGCGCGTTCGGTCATCGACGGGCTAAAAGCCGATGTCGTGACTTTGGCGCTCGCGTGGGACATTATCGCGATCGAGCGGGCCGGGCTGATCAAGCCTGGCTGGCAGGAGAAACTGCCTTATAACTCCTGCCCTTACACTTCGACGGTTGGCTTTCTCGTGCGCAAGGGCAACCCGAAAAACATCAAGAATTGGAAGGATTTGATCCGCCCGGACGTGCAGGTCATCGTGGCCAATCCCAAGACGAGCGGGGCCGGGCGCTGGGCGTTCCTTGCGCTTTGGGGCGCGGTCGCCAGCGCGACGACCCACGATCTCTCCACGCTGGAGGGGCTCAAGGAATCGCAGGCGGCGGCGCGAACGGCGCGGGACTTCCCGGTCTACCAGAACACCGAAGCCCGCGCAGCCATCGAGACATTCTACAACCACAACGTTCCGGTTCTGGATACCGGCGCGCGCGGCTCGACCGTCACCTTCGCGCAAAAGCGGCTTGGCGACATCCTGTTGAATTGGGAGAACGAGCTCTGGCTGGCGCTGGACGAGTTCGGCAAGGACAAGTTCGAAATCATCTATCCGCCGAGCAGCATTCTCGGCGAGCCGCCGGTTGCCGTCGTCGACGAAGTGGTGGACAAAAAAGGCACCCGGGATCTCGCGGAAGCCTATCTGAAATTTCTCTATACGTCCGAAGCACAGGAGACCGTGGCGCAGCTTCATTACAGGCCGCGCGATGTCGATGCCTTGAAGAAATACAGCGCGGAATTGCCGCCTCTCCCGCTCTTCACCATCGACGAGACCTTCGGCGGCTGGGTGAAGGCGCATGAGGCGTTCTTCGCCGGCGGAGCATTGTTCGATCAGATTTATAGGCCGGCGCAATGAACCGGAACGCCACGGCGCGACGACTCCCCCCAGGACCATCGGCGGGCAAACTGTTTCGCTCGACGACGCACCCGTCCCGGCTTGTTCCGGGACTGCCGCTTACCCTCGGCTATACGCTTTTTTATCTGTCCGTGCTGGTCCTGATCCCGCTCGCCGCGATGGTTTTCAAGACGGCGCAGCTCGGCTGGAGCGAATTCTGGCAAACCGTCACCGATCCGGTCGTCGTCGCGTCTTACAGGCTTACTTTCACCGCCGCGGCCATCGCGGCGGCCGTCAATGGCGTGTTTGGACTGATCGTTGCCTGGGTGCTCGTGCGCGAGCCTTTCCCAGGCCGGCGGCTGTTCGACGCGCTCATCGACTTTCCGTTCGCCCTACCGACCGCGGTCGCCGGTCTGACGTTCAGTTCGCTTTATCTGGCGGATGGTTGGATCGGCGGATTGGGCCGCCACATCGCGGGCTCTATCAACGGGGTGGCGGGGTTCGCCGGGTTTGGCGAGGTTTTGTCCGCCGATGCCCTATCGTGGTTAAGCTTTCCCTATTCCAACACCAATACGGGGATCGTGCTTGTCCTGATATTCGTTGGACTGCCCTTCGTGGTTCGGACGGTCCAGCCGGTACTGCGCGATTGGGATACGGAATACGAGCACGCGGCGTTGAGCCTGGGGGCCAATAGGTTGACGATTTTGCGGCGCGTTATCTTCCCTGAAATCTTGCCCGCCTGGCTCAGCGGATTGGCGTTGGCCTTCGCACGCGCGATCGGCGAATATGGTTCGGTGATCTTCATCGCCGGAAATATTCCTGGCAAGTCGCAGATCGCGCCCTTGCAGATCGTCACCAAGCTCGATGATTTCCGGACCTCGGAAGCGACCGCGATTGGCATCGTTTTGCTTTTCTTCTCGCTCCTT